>JBKHYB010000010.1:254-12611 GCA_046565725.1 Actinomycetota bacterium | reverse complement strand
GTCTCCCGCGAGCATCGCTATGTCCGAGAGATCGCTCTGATCAGTCGCGGCCAGGTAGTGGCTGCCGATCGAACCACGCATCGGCACGTCGATCATGGAGAGGAGCAGCGCGATGGGCACGAACAGAAGCCCGACCGGAACCAACCAGCGCGCTCGGCCCCACCACGCGCCGATCAGAACCACCGCGCCCAGCGCAGCGAGGAACACTCCTGAGACATCACCAGCATCCAAAGAGGTGACTCCGGCTTTGTTGAGTAGCAGGATCGCCGAGACGAGCACCAACGCTGCTCCGAAGCCGAGCCACCCGAGCGGAGAACGTTCCCGGCGTACACGCGGGGTGACGTAGCTCTGGGTCGTCAACGCACCTGAAGTGGTTGCACCCTTTTCGAGGGCGGCAGTGCCGGATACCTGCTGAACCGAGGGACCGCCGGTGCCCGACCTTCGGGCTCCGGTCGAGTTGACGCCATACAGCAACACGAACCCGACCGCTATCAAAGCGGCTGCCCCGAACAACTCCGGGAACCAGAGATCGAAGTTCAAGAAGTTCAGGAAGTTCAGGAAGTTCGAGCTGAGGAACGGCACGGGCAGCGGAAGGGCGACCAGCAGGCCGGAAAGCAGTCCGCCTCCGATACCCAGCACGATCACCACGGCCAGAGCCATCCCGATCGCCCTCAACAACGTCGAGCGAGGCGGTTCACCCCGGGGGCTCCCGCCTTCTTCCGGAAGCAGCAACCAGCACGCGAGGTAGATGAGCACCCCCGGCGCCCCTGCGATCGCGATCGCAACGAAGCCGATCCTGAACAGCAGGGGGTCGACACCGAAGTAGTCGCCCAACCCGCCGGCTACACCGGCAACCATCCTGTCCCGGCGGCTCCGAGCGAGGCGCCTGGCCCCCGGATCCGCCTGCCCCGCCGTTTGCGGCGTGGGCGCCTGAGTACCACTGTTCTCTTCCATGGGTCCCATCATGGGCATCGGGAAGAGGCTCGACCATCCGGCATCCCCCTATAAGTACCCTGAGATCGGCCTCCCAAGGTCAGGGAGGCGCCCGATAGGAACGACTCCGGGTATGCGCGAGCATGGGCGCATGCCTCCAGGGATCTCGACCAACAACCGCACCGTGTTCGCACGGAGCGCCACCTCCAACCCGCTCACGGGTACGGCGGGCGGCTTCGCCGAAAGAACCGGCATCGACCCAACGGTGGTCCGGGTCGCCCTGGGCGTGCTCAGCCTCGCTAGCGGGCTCGGCATCCTCATCTACCTCGGCGGTTTCGTGCTGAGCGGCCCACCCGGGTCGGTGCTCAACCAACCCAACCGCCGGATCGCCCAGGGCACGCGCCAGGTAGCCGCGATCATGGCGATCGTCGCCGGCGTGCTCATGTTCGTACGCGAGACGGCACTCTGGCTCGGCGATTCGGTCACCTGGCCGCCATTCCTGGCGGCTTTCGGAGCCTTGCTGATCTACGTGCACGGGGATACCTCCGGCAGAGGCTCGCTTACCGACATCGCTCCCACCGGATCGGGTGCGTTGCTGCGGGTCGGAGTGGGGGCCGTCGTGGTGCTGGGCGGGATGGTTTTCCTCGTCGGCTCGAACGTCGAACTGGCTTCCGCCGGCGTGGTGCTCGTCCCGGTGATCGTGACGATCGTTGGTCTGTTGCTCATCTTCGGCCCGTGGCTGATTCGCCTCGCGCAACAGCTCACCAACGAACGACGGGAACGCATCCGTTCCGAAGAACGCGCCACCATGGCCGCGCATCTCCACGACTCCGTTCTCCAGACTCTTGCTCTGATCCAGCGCAGCGACGACCCCGCGCGCGTCGCAGCTCTCGCGAGGGCACAGGAGCGCGAGCTGCGTTCGTGGCTGTTCTCGGATGGCCGCTTGGGTAGCGACGAGACACTCTCGTCCGCCGTCGATGCGCTGGCGACACGCGTCGAAGCACGGCATGGGGTCAAGGTAGAGACGGTGGTGGTTGGGGACCGAGCCCTTGACGACGACATGCGCACGGTCCTAGAGGCTTGCGCCGAAGCGGTCGTGAATGCCGCCAAACACTCGGGCGCGCCGGTGGTATCCGTCTATATAGAGGCCGAGGATGGCTCTGTGGATGCCTACGTTCGGGACGCGGGTCGCGGCTTCACCATCAGCGAGGTTCCCGCCGACCGCCAAGGCATCGCCCGTTCGATCCGCGAACGGATGGAACGCATAGGTGGGCGCACCGAGATCACTACTGCGCCGGGTAGTGGCACAGAGGTCCGCCTGGAGCTGCGGCGATGAGTGGAGAGCGCATCCGCGTCTATCTCGTCGACGATCACCGCCTGTTCCTGTCGGGGGTGCAGGCGGAGCTCGGTGACGCGTTCGACATCGTCGGAACCTCCGGAGACGTAGCCACGGCAACGAGCGACATCTCCGAGAAACAACCAGACGTCGTGCTCCTCGACGTGCACATGCCGGACGGGGGCGGGGTAGCGGTCATCAACGGCGTACGCGCAGCCGATGTCCAGACGAGGTTCCTGGCTCTGTCGGTCTCGGACGCGGCCGAGGACGTGATCGCGATCATCCGGTCTGGAGCGCGCGGCTATGTGACGAAGTCGATCAGTCCGGCCGACCTCGTAGACGCCATACGGCGCGTACACGAAGGGGACGCAGTCTTCTCGCCGCGCCTCGCCGGTTTCGTGCTCGACGCTTTCGGGGGTCAAGTTCCGGCATCGGTGACCGTGGATCCCGAGCTCGATCAACTCACAGCTCGCGAACGCGAAGTCATGCAGTTGATCGCTCGTGGGTATACGTACAAGGAGGTCGGGAGCCGGCTGTTCATCTCCAGCAAGACCGTGGAGTCCCATGTCTCCGCCGTACTACGGAAGTTGCAGCTCTCTAACCGAGCGGAACTGACCCGTTGGGCCGCCGACCGTCGCCTGATCTGATGTAACGAGCGGAGGGCGTGGGACTCGAACCCACAAGTCGCAAAGGACAACGGTTTTCAAGACCGTCCGCTTGCCAGTTAGCGTAGCCCTCCAGTCCTCCGATGCTAACGGCCGGAAGGGGCCACTCTTCCCGGCCGCGGCTCAGAGCACGAGAGCCGGACTGATCAGCAGGGCCGCTCCGCACGCGATCACGGTTCCGCCTGCGAAGCGTGCTAGAGCCGGTCCGGCCGGTACGACCTTCTCCAGGAAGATCACCCCGGCGATGACCGCCATCCAGAAGAGGTTCATCACGCCGAGCAACACCAGGATGAGCATCAGCATCCAGCAGCATCCGAGGCAGAAGAGGCCGTGGCGGGCGCCCACCTCGAGGTATCCGATCGAACCGCGAGACATCCGGGAGCCGTGGGTCATCAGGAACCCCATCGGGCTCCTACAAGCAGTAAGGCAGACCTCCTTCAAGGGGGTCAGTTGGTAGATCCCTGCCAATAGCAGCATCGCTGCAGCCAGTCTCACGCCGTCCGGCCCCGACGGGAAGCGAGAATCGATCACATCGATGGCGGCGAAGTACACCGCTCCGGCCGCTCCCCACACGAGCAGGTAACCGCCCACGAACGCGGCGAGCCGGTACGGCGGCTGGGCTTGGGAGCGCGACCAGCGAGAGACCAGCAAGACGACGGGGATGACGGCCGGGAACATCATGGCCGCCATCATCACGACCCAACCGGTGAGGAACACGGGCAGTGACATCCCGTGATCCTCCTCGGCTGCAGGAGTCATATCCATCCCCGACATGTCCATGCCGGGCATGTCCATGGTCATCGAGTCGGTCTCGTCCGCCGTCGCCGTGCGAGGTTGAAGCAGTACCCCGACATCCATCCCATGGTCATCCATCGATGCGACGTAAGCCCACGACAGCATCGAGATGCCCAGAAGCATCAGGACGATCGAAGACCTCTGGAGCGATCTAGCTCCTATGCTCACTATGGAAAGGACCGGTGCTTAACCGACGACCGGAGCCATCCGATTCTCGCTGGACCACTCGACCTCAGAGTAGTAACCGTTCTTACCGGCGTGATCGAATCCGAATCCGTCCACCGACACCTTGTTGGTCGATGTCGTGCAGATCTTCGCGTCGGTGAAGATGAACCCGGTGGGCAGCACCATGTGTGCTTCGTGGGGCTCGCCACTCACCGGATCCATGAAGGTCTGAAGTTGCAGGTCGAATACGTCGCCTACCCGGACCGAAGAATCGGTGTCGTTGTCTTTGATCTCGACCGTCTCGGTGAACGGTCCCTTTATCTCGCTGACCGTTGCCGCGAGGATCTCGAAAGGCAGGCCGGGATCTTCCGCCGTCAAGATCGGAACCAGAGCTTCGATCTGTTCCGGAGAGGCATCCACCCAAACCGCAGCGACGCCGTTACCTTCGTGGATCGCACCCGGCCACTTGACCGCTTCGGCGACCTTCACGCCGGTTAGATCTACGCCATCCCTCTCGCCGGAGATGACCTCGAAAGCGATCGCTCCCTCGCAGAAGCCGTGCGAGGGGAACCCACTCATGTTGCATGGACACCCCAGTTCGCAGTTGCAAGCCTCGTAGTACTTGGCCCTGATCTTCCAGGACATGCGAACCTCCCCCTTCACCCCGGCCCCGGTTGGGCACGGACATTAGAGATGATGATTCGCCTACGCGAGGGATCGGTCAAGGGAGATCTTCGACGTACGTCTGGGAAACGGCTGCGTAGAGCCCTGGTGTGCGTAACGGATCCGAATCTAGCTATAACGCCTGAAGGGTGTCGAAACCGGTGTAAGCCCTGAGAGCCTCGGGGATCCGGACTGAGCCGTCGGCCTGCTGGTGGTTCTCGAGTAGCGCCACTATCGTCCGGCCGATCGCGAAGGCGGTTCCGTTGAGGGTGTGCACGAGTTGGGTTCCTTCGGCCCCTCGGAACCGGATCTTGAGACGCCGGGATTGGTAGTCGGTGGTGTTGGAGGCGGAAGTGACCTCCATGAACCTCTCGGCTCCCGGGAGCCACGCTTCGTTGTCGACCTTGACCGCGGCGGACGAACCAAGATCGCCGGCGCACATCCGCAAGACGCGATAGGGGAGTTCGAGAGCTTGCAGCAACTCTTCTTGGTTGGCTCGGATCTGTTCGTACTCGGCCGGGGAGTCCTCGGGTCTCGTCAAAGAGAACTGTTCGATCTTGTCGAACTGATGCACGCGGATGAGACCCTTGGTGTCCTTACCGTAAGACCCTGCCTCGCGCCGGAAACAGGGAGAGTAGCCAGCGTAGCGAAGCGGCAAGGCGGTCTCGTCGAGAACCTCGTCTGAGTGGTACGCGGCCAACGCGACCTCGGAGGTTCCGATCAGATAGAGGTCATCGCGCTCGAGGCGGTAGATCTCGAACTCGTCGGCGGGCAGGAACCCCGTGCCGTACATCGCATGTTCGCGTACGAGCACCGGCGGGATCATCGGCGTCCACCCTTTGGACATCAACCGATCCAGCGCGAAGCGCGCCAGCGCCAACTCGAGGATCGCTCCTTGGCCTTTGAGATACACGAACCGGCTTCCCGAGGTCTTGGCACCACGTTCCGAGTCGAAGATCCCGAGAGCTTCGCCGAGTTCGACATGTGTCTTCGGTTCGAAATCGAACGTGGGCCTGTCCCCTACCTCACGCTCGACGACGTTCTCCTCTTCGGTCAACCCGTCGGGGACCGTTGCATCGGGAAGGTTCGGCAAGAACGAAGCCAAGCGTTCGAGTTCGTTCTGGATCTCTTCGAGTTCCGGCTCTGCAGCCTTGAGCCGGTCAGAGAGTTCCTTCGCCTCCGCGATGGCAGCAGGACGGTCCTCCGGGGAAGCCTGGCCGATCGCCTTCGATGCACGGTTCTGCTCGGCCCTCAAGCGCTCGACCTGGCCGAGCCGTTCCCGATATGTGTTGTTGAGCTCGATGACCTTGTCGAGGTCTTTCACCCCACCGCGGCGCTCGTAAGCGGCGCGCACGGCATCTGGTTCGTCGCGAAGAAGTCTGAGGTCTATCACTCGATGTGGTCCTAGCGGGTCGCCGAGGCGCGCTTGCCGGCCACGCGATCATCGCCCGACGCGGCTTGTTCGAGCGCGGCCCGCTCTTCTGCGGAAAGGTTGTGTTCGGAATCCAGCCGCTTGATGGGCTTGGCGTAAGTCCTCGTTTCGGTACGGCCGTTGATCGAGGTGATGACGATCCCGTCGCCGTGATCGTCGAGGAGCGCGGCCGAGAAGGACAGCTGACCGCCCATGTCCTCGAAAGCGTCGTAACGAACGAGTCCGAACCTTTGAACCGCATAGCGGGACAACGCTGCCTGCTCCGTCTGCTCCTTGGACACGTGCTCGACCCGCTCGGAGACCTCATCCACCCTGCGCATCGCCTGGCCCACCGCCGAAAGTAGGTCCCGAGGGCCCGAATCGCCTCGCAGGATCATGTACTCCTTACGGGCTTTCCTGGCCTTGCGCATCGCTACGAAGGCGGCGATCAACGAGATGAGGGCGACCCCCGCAACTGCTGCAAGGGCGATCGTGAGCTGTTCGTTGGTTAGGTCCGGCACGGTGGGTCATCCTACACTTGACCCCATGCGCCCCGATGAGGTCCAAGACCTGTTGGCAGGCATCAAGGAGGGGTCCACATCGATCGATGAAGCGGTGGCCAGGTTGCGCCGGTCACCGACCGAGGACCTTGGCTACGCGCGCTTGGACGTTCACCGGGAACTCCGCCAGGGCCTGCCCGAGGCGATCTATGCGGAAGGAAAGACGACCGAGCAGGTGCTCGGCATCGCTGCCCGCCTGCTGGAGACCACCGGCTCTCCGGTCCTGGCCACCCGTTGTAGCGATGCCACCGCCGAAGCCCTGCTGCGGGAACACCCCGATGCCGTCCACCACCAGCGGGCCCGGTTGGTGGTCCTGCGCGGTGAGGAGCCGGCGTCACCGGAGGAAGCCCTCGGCTCGGTGACGGTGGTGTGTGCGGGCACGTCGGACCTCCCGGTCGCGGAAGAAGCGCTCTACACATCCCGCTCCCTGGGTGCCTGGGCCGTACCCGTCACCGATGTGGGGGTTGCGGGACTGCATCGGTTGTTGGAGGTGCAGGATGCGCTGCACGAAGCCGACGTCGTGATCGTGGTTGCCGGGATGGAAGGTGCCCTGGCCAGCATCGTGGGAGGTCTAGCCTCGGCGCCGGTCGTGGCCGTCCCCACCAGCGTCGGATATGGAGCTTCCTTCGACGGACTAGCCGCGTTGCTCACGATGCTCAACTCATGTGCAGCGGGGGTCACGGTCTGCAACATAGACAACGGTTTCGGGGCCGCGGTGTTCGCACATCGGCTGCTTAACAAGATCAAGCGATGAAGGTCGCCTACCTAGATTGTTCCGCCGGGGTGGCGGGGGACATGTTGCTCGGGGCCCTGATAGACGCGGGAGCGGACCGCGATGCCGTCGCTGCCACCCTGTCGTCTCTCGGTGTTGCTGGGTGGGAGCTCTCGTTCGATGAGGTCATGCGGGGGCCGTTACGCTCCACTCGGGCCGTCGTGAAGGTAGAGGAACAGCACCATCATCGCGGCTTGTCTGACATCCGCTCGATCATCGACAGCGCCGACCTGGACGCACGCATAACCGCTCTCGCCGTTGAAGCCTTCACGGTGTTGGCGCGGGCCGAAGCTGCGGTTCACGGAACGACGGAACACGAGGTGCACTTCCACGAGGTGGGGGCGCTCGATGCCATCATCGACATCGTCGGAGCTGCAGCCGCCCTCGTGTCCCTGGAGGTGGACGTGGTCATCTGCTCCCCCGTGGCGCTGGGCTCCGGTAGAGCCGAAACCATGCACGGCACGATCCCCGTCCCCGGTCCCGCCGTGATCGAGATGATGAAGGGCCACCCGGTCGCCCCCGGCGGAGAGGGGGAACGGGCGACCCCGACGGGGGTAGCGCTGGTCGTAGCGATGGCAGACCGCTTCGGCCCGCTTCCTGCGATGACGCTCGATTCGGTGGGTCACGGGGCCGGCACGCGCGACACGACGGATAGGCCCAACGTGGTGCGGGTCCTCGTAGGGACGGCCGATCCGTCCGTCACCGACGCCGACCATGTGCTCTTGGAAACGAACATCGATGACATGAATCCGGAACTCGTTCCCTATGTCATCGAACGGCTGCTCGCGGCGGGAGCACAGGATTCTTGGGTGACGCCGATCCTGATGAAGAAGGGTCGGCCTGGTTTCACACTGACGGTCCTCACCGATCGGGATCTCATGCAGTCGGTGCTCGACGTGTTGTACGCCGAGACCACCACCTTGGGCGTGAGGGTGCTTCCAACCGCGAAGGATGCTCTCGAACGAGGATGGCGGACAGTGGACGTCGACGGCTACCAGGTGAGACTGAAGATCGGGACGCGCGGGGGCCGAGTGGTGAATGTGGCACCGGAATACGAAGACGCGGCCAAGGTCGCCCGGATCACGGGCAGGCCCCTCAAAGATGTGTACCGCATGGCTCTCGCGAAAGGGGAAGCGGAAGATGGTGCCTCCCGCTTCCCCCAGGACTAACCGGTTACCGGCCGGCTTGTTGCCCTTTCTGTGGTCGGTTCGGACATGAGAGCCCAGAGTCTCCAGCCCATGAGCCCGATCCACAGCGTGAACAGCAGCGACGACACGAGGAAGAGCCCGTTGACGGTGAATTCGCTGATGCCCTCGAAGAAGATGATCGAGGCGCAGGCGATCCCGACCGTTCCAGAGATAACCGACATCCATCCCAGCCAGCGCGGGTAGGTCTCTCCGGTAACTACGGCCGCTCCATAAAGGAGAGGCGTGAGGCCGAAGAACACCCCGATGCCGGCCACGAACACCCCTTCCGTGACGTACGCCACTGCCTGCGCGGTCGCAGCGGAAGCCTCTCGGGCCGCCTCCCTCAGCGCCACGCCTTCAAGGACCACCGCCACCATCATCAACACGACGCCGACCACACCGAAACCGAGGGCGACCCGCCCCCATGAGGTGGACGGCTCTCCGGTGAGCGATCTGGAGAAGACGATGAACGCAAGAAGTGCGATCGCTACCACCCAACCGAGGACGTAGTGATCCAGGACCCAGATGTCGTCTTCCGCCGCGAGGCTCACCACTTGTGAGATCGATTCCACATCGTCGGGCCTCGGGTGGAGAAGGTTGAAGATCACCGCTCCGACGGCTCCCACCATGGCCGCTGCTGCTCCGAACCGCATCACGGTTCTGTCGAACATGACAACACCCCCCATGCCGTCACCAGCCATCCGGCGCTACTTCAAAGTAAGAACCGTCTACGGCTCGTTGTCCACCCTCGGGCGCGGGAATCCGGGTCGGGAATCGCTCGATATACGAGCGAGATCTAGGTGGAAAACGGGTGGGGGAGGAGGTGGGAGAGGATGCCTCGGTCGAGGGTGGGGTCCTCGGTCCAGCGCTCTTCGAGGTTCTCGGTGCCGCAGTAGGCCCACAGCGCGTCGCGGAGTTGGCGGTCGTATCCGGTTCCGTCACCGGGGTCGTAGCCGAGCTCCCTCAATCGGGTGCGCAACCGTCCGGCCAACTCGTCGTCGACGGGGATGAACTCGAGGTCTTCGGGCCTGGGGAAGTAAAGCCGGTGCAGCTCCCACAGCCGCTCGAGCTCCCCGATGGGGTCGGACGAGTCGTCCACCCGGAGGTCCACCGCCTTGTCGATGCCCCCGCCGTAACCACCGCCCTCGCGAACGACGTAGATGCCGGCTCCCTGCCTGCCCCTGCTGTCGCCGCCGCGCTCATCCCCGGCACGCAGGGCCGCGAGCAATCTGACGGCGAGCTCGCCTTCAGTTGACGTGAAGGTCTCCGCCATCGCCTCGACCACGTCCGGTCCGGTCAGGATGTTGCCTTGACAGCAGAAATGATCGCCGGTGACGCCGCCCGCCCAGTCCAGGCACTCTCCACCGGTGAAGGTCGCGGCCCGGCCCCCGGCATCCACCACGCCTAGCTGGCGGTGCGCGCTTCCTTCGTCGGCGCCGGTCAGTCGCTCGACGACCTCATCCGCGCTGAGACCTTGGGAAAGAAGATCCAATCCTTCGGGACCGTAGGCGAGGTTCGCTAATGCCTGGGTGGCCAGGGCGCCCGCACCGGCGCGCGCCCACGGCACGACCGCTCCCACGGCCAGGAACTTGGACGCGACCGCCACACCCCATTCGGGAGGTGACGGGTTCGGATCGAAGGCAACGATGGAGAAGGTCACGCGTGCGCGGCCTTCTCGAGCTCTTCACCTGCTTCCACTGGATACCAGCACGCCGCGAGATGATTGCGCGCAACCTCACCCAGCGGTGGGAACTCCTGACGGCAGTTCTCCGGCACGCCCTGACCTCCCGCCACCTGGCGAGCCTTCGGGCACCGAGGATGGAACACGCATCCCGAAGGCGGATCGATCGGCGATGGAACGTCTCCCGTGAGCACGACTCGCTCGGCAAGGTTGCTCCCCGCGTGACCCTTCGGCACTGCCGACAGCAACGCCGCCGTGTAAGGGTGCTTCGGGTTGGAATACAGTTCCTCGGCTTCAGCGATCTCGACCAAGTGGCCGAGGTACATGACCGCGATCCTGTCGGAGATGTGCTGCACGACACCGAGGTCGTGGCTGATGAAGATGTACGTCAGTTTGAACTCGTCCTGCAGGTCTTCGAGCAGGTTGAGGATCTGGGCCTGGATCGACACATCGAGAGCCGAGACGGGCTCGTCACACACGATCAGTTTCGGTCGTAACGCGAGGGCTCGAGCGACCCCGATGCGTTGGCGCTGGCCGCCGGAGAACTCATGCGGGAACCTGTTGAAGTGCTCTGGGTTCAGGCCCACGCGGTCCATCAATTCCTGGACCTTGGTCTTGACCTCTTTCTCGGTTCCGTGGATCCGGAAGGGGGTTCCGATGATCGAACCGACCGTCTTTCGAGGATTGAGAGACGCGTACGGGTCCTGGAAGATCATCTGCATCTCGCGACGCAGGGGATGGATCTGGCGGCGCGAGAGATTCGTGATCTCCTGACCTTCGAACCAGATACGTCCCTTCGTGGATTCGATCAGCTTCATGATCAGACGAGCCGTGGTCGATTTCCCACAACCCGACTCACCCACGAGGCCGAGAGTCTCGCCCGGGTACACGGCGAAGGAAACATCCTCGACCGCGTGCACCCTCGCGACTTCACGTTGCAGGATGATGCCCTTGGTGATCGGGAAGTACTTGGTCAGCCCCTCGACCGCTATCAGCGGGTCGCCACTCTGCTTGGGTGAGGTGACTTTCGCCTGAGGAACCGTCTGATCCATCAGACACCCGCCTTCGTACGGCGAGCTTCACGCTCTGCCCACAGTTTCTTCTTGTCCGCGATGGAAAGGAAGCACGCGTCGGGGTGACCGCCGCCCCGATCGATCATGTCCGGAACCTCCTTGTCGCACTTCTCGAATCGGTGAGGACAGCGAGGGTGGAAGGCACAGCCCTTCGGCTTGTTGATGAGGGAAGGGGGGGAACCCTCGATCGGTACCAGCCGTGTGCCCTTGGAGTCGACATGCGGGATCGATTCCAGCAGACCCCATGCGTAGGGATGCAGCGGCTGTTGAAAGACGTCTCCAACCGTGCCCATCTCGGCACCACGCCCTGCGTACATCACGAGAACGCGCTGGGCGATGTCGGCTATCACGCCCAGGTCGTGAGTGATGAGGATGACCCCGATGTTGAACTCGTTCTTCACCCGCTGGATCAGCTCGAGGATCTGGGCTTGGACGGTGACGTCGAGCGCGGTGGTCGGCTCGTCGGCGATGAGCAGATCGGGGTTGTGTATCAACGCCATGGCGATCATCGCTCGCTGACGCATACCGCCCGAATACTGGTGGGGATAATCCTTGAAGCGCTCTCGGGGGCGAGGGATCCCCACGGCGTCGAGCAATTCGATCGCCCTGGCAGCGGCCTGTTTCTTGGGCATGTTCTCGTGGGTCAGGACCGCCTCTACCAGCTGATCGCCGACCTTGTAGAAGGGGTGGAGGCAAGCGAACGGGTCCTGGAAGATCATCGAGAGTTCCTTGCCACGAACCTTGCGCAGCTCCTCGTTGTTGAGCTTGAGCAGATCCTGGCCCTTGAAGATGATCTCGCCGGAGATCTGCGCGGTCTCTCGCTTGATCAACCCGAGTGCGGTCAGGTTCGTGACCGACTTACCCGATCCGGACTCACCAACGATGCCGAACGTTTCCCCTCGATGCACCTTGAACGACAGACCATCAACCGCCTTAACCACACCGTCCGCGGTTGGGAAGTGAACATGGAGGTCCTTGACCTCGAGCAGAACTTCCTGAGACATGTAGGTATCCCCTCCGCTGTGGCTACGAGTAACGCACGCGCGGGTCGAGGGCCGCGTACGCGATATCGACGATCAGGTTTGCAAGGATCACGAACAGACCGGCGACCAGCGT
>JBKHYB010000010.1:0-244 GCA_046565725.1 Actinomycetota bacterium | reverse complement strand
GCGTCGTGCCGAGGATCACAGGCAGGTTCTGGTTGGCGATCGATTCGACCGCCAAGCGGCCGATGCCCGGGATGTTGAAGATCTGTTCGGTGATGACGGCACCCCCGAGCAGGATGCCGAGGTCCAACCCATACATCGTCACGACCGGTGTCAGCGCGCTCCGCAATGTGTGGCGGGTCACAGACCGTTCCCTCAGGCCCTTGGCGCGCGCCGTCCTGATGTAGTCCTCGCCCATAACCTCGAG
>JBKHYB010000009.1:0-13436 GCA_046565725.1 Actinomycetota bacterium | reverse complement strand
CTTCTATCGCCGTGACGATGCCCAGCAGCACCGCGATCCCGACGTACTTGCGGGCACTCGGGTGTTCGGCGTGGTGCTCGTGGAACTCGACGTGCTGGATCGGCTCGTGCGTCATGTCTCGCTCCTAGCCGTTCGTCGGGACCAGATAGACAACCGTGAAGATGACAACCCAGACGATGTCCACGAAGTGCCAGTAGAGGCCGATCATCTCGACCTTGCGAGATGCGCCAGGCTGCAATCGCCCGAACATGCTCATCATCACCAGCGCCAGCAACATGAGGATGCCGACGGTGACGTGGGCTCCGTGGAAACCGGTCAGCACGAAGAACGCGCTGGAGAACGTAGAAGTGTCCAGCTTCATGCCCTCATGGACGAAGGTGGTGAACTCGTAGATCTGGCCACCGATGAACGTCATCCCAAGCAGCGCGGTGGCAAGCAGCCAGATGCGCATCGCTCGTTCGTCGTGGCGATGGATGGCGTTAAGGGCCAGCACCATCGTCAGAGACGACATCAGCAACACGAACGACGACACCGAGGTGAAGGGGATGTCGTAGATCTCGTGCGGGGTGGGTCCGTTCAGGACGTTGTTGCGATACAGCAGGTACGTCGTGATGAACGAGCCGAAGAACAGACACTCCGAGCCCAGGAAGGCCCACCTGCCCAGCTTTACGTTGTCGACGCCGGTGGCGGTGTGCTCTTGAGTATCGAGTACGAGTTCGGAAGTGGCCATCAGTGCTCCTCAGCGGAAGGCTCGAGGGCCCAACCGAAGAGGCCCAGTACGACGATCAATCCCCCAGCGATAAGGGTCGGAACGCTGACGTTCAGGACACCGAAGCCGAGGACCGGGAGACCCAACGCTGCGACCACCGGCCAGTAAGACGGATCGGGCATGTGGATGTGCTCCTCATGGTGCACTTGCTCGGTCTCGTCCTCGATATCTGCACCCCCGGCGAACACCTTCACCGGCTCGCCCTCGTCATCGGTCAGATACTTCTTGTGCCAGAAGTCGTCGCGAGCCTCGATGGTCGGGATCACGTCGAAGTTGTGCTCGGGCGGAGGCGACGCCGTCATCCACTCGATCGTGCGAGCGTCCCACGGGTCGTCACCTGCCTCCTCACCCTTCTTGCGCGAGCGGAGGATGTTCCAGGCGAAGACCAGGAACGCCACCAGGATGATGAAGGCACCGATCGTCGAGATCAGGTTCCAGAAGTTCCACCCCATACCGTCGGGGTAGGTGTCCTGACGGCGAGGCATCCCCTGGAGGCCGAGGATGTGCATCGGGAAGAAGGCCATGTTGAATCCGATGAACATCGTCCAGAAATGCAGCTTGCCGAGCGCCTCGGAGAGGTGGTAACCGAACATCTTGGGCCACCAGTAGTAGAAACCTCCGACGAGACCGAACAGAGCGCCACCGAAGAGCACGTAGTGGAAGTGGGCCACGATGTAATAGGTGTCCGTCTGCTGACCATCGTGCGGGACGATGGCGTGGCTCACACCCGACAGACCGCCGATGACGAACATCGTCACGAAACCGACCGCGAACAGCGTGGGGTAGTCGGAGCGGATCGACCCGCGCCACATCGTCCCGAGCCAGTTGAAGACCTTGATCGAGCTCGGCAGGGCGATCAGCATCGTCGAGATCATGAAGGCCGTCGCCAGGTGCGGGTTCATGCCGGACACGAACATGTGGTGGGCCCACACTCCCCAGCCCATAAAGCCGATAGCGATACCGGCGAAGACGATCGCCGCGTAGCCGAAGATCGGCTTGCGAGAGAAGGTCGGCAGGATCTCGCTGACGATGCCCATCGCGGGCAGGATCATGATGTACACCTCGGGGTGGCCGAAGAGCCAGAAGAGGTGCTGCCAGAGCAGCGGGTCGCCTCCGGCCACCGGGTTGAAGAAGTTGGTCCCCCACACCCGGTCGAACATCAGCTGGAACAGGGCCACAGCGATGATCGGCATCGCGAAGAGCAGCAGGAACGAAGTGACCAGCGTCATCCACACGAATACCGGCATGCGCATCAACGTCATGCCCGGCGCTCGCATGTTGAGGATCGTCACGATGAAGTTGATCGCACCACCGAGCGAGGCGATACCCAGGATCTGCAGGCTGAGTGAGTAATAGGTCATGCCGTCGCTCGGCGTGAGGCGGTTCAGAGGCGCGTAGCCGAACCACCCACCATCGGGAGCCCCGCCCAGGAAGAACGAGGTGTAGAGGAACAGCCCGCCGAAGGCGAAGACCCAGTACGAGAAGGCGTTGATCCGCGGAAAGGCGACGTCACGTGCCCCGATCATCAGCGGCACGAAGTAGTTCATCAGACCGGCCCCCAGAGGCATAACCACGAGGAAGATCATCGTGATGCCGTGCATCGTGAAGATCTGGTTGTAGGCGTCGGCCGACAGCACCTGGCCGTTCGGCCCCGCCAGCTGGGCGCGGATCATCAGTGCCTCGATCCCTCCTAGGAGGAAGAAGAACAAGGCGGTGAAGATGTACATGATGCCGATCTTCTTGTGGTCGACGGTCGTGACCCAGCTCCACCAGCCTTCCTTGGCGGTGGGCCGGGCGAACAAGCCCCGTCTGACCTGTGCTGCTGCCGTTGCCATCAGCGCGCTCCCTCTACGACTTCACTACTTGAGCGACAACAGGTAAGCGACGATCGCGTCGACATCCTGCTGGGTCAGGCCCATGTCTTTGAGTCCGGACGGCATCAACGACCCCGGCTTCACCGCAGGAGCGTCGGCCACCCACTTCCTTAGGTTCTCTTCGGTCAACTACAACATCGCGCCGGCGAAGGTTCCGCGGCTGGCGAGATGAGTGAGGTTGGGACCGCTGGTACCGGCCGCATTGGTGCCTTGGATCGTGTGACAACCGGCGCAGGCCCCGTTGACGAAGAGTTCCTCGCCCTGTTGAGCCAGAGAGTCGGTGGGTGAAGCCGCGTCCTGCTTCTGGTCGGCCACCCACTGTTCGAAGTCCTCTTGTGTATCCACGATGACCCTGAGGCGCATCCTCGAGTGCGACAACCCACAGAACTCCTTGCACTGACCCCAGTATTCGCCGGTCTCCTCGGGGAAGAGGGTCAGCACGTTGTTGCGTCCGGGGACCGCGTCCTGCGCTCCGGCGAGGCGGGGAACCCAGAAGGAGTGGATCACGTCGTTGGTAGCGGAGGTGACCTCCACGTAAGTCGGACGGTCGACGGGGATGTGCAGTTCGTTGGCCGTGGTCAGTCCGAGCTCGGGGTACTGGTACTCCCACCAGAACTGCCGGGCTACGACCTTGACCGTCATCGAGCCCGGCTGCTTCTCGGCGCCGTCGAAGATCGCCTGGACGGTCGGAACGGCCAGTCCGGCGAGGATCAGTGACGGGATCACCGTCAGGATGATCTCGAGCTTGGTGTTGCCGTGGAACTGCTTGGCTTCGCGGCCCGGGCGGGCACGGAACTTCCACAGGGCGAACACGATCAGGCCCTCCACCACCACGAAGATGACCATGGCGATCGCAAAGGTGATGTCCCACAACGTGTCGGCACGCTGCGCTTGCTTGCCCGTCTGCTCCGTGAAGAAGTCCTGGGGCCCAGTCTCGCAACCAACGGCGAACAGAGCCAACAGGGCGACGAGCGCGAACAGTCTTCTCTTACCTGCGAAGGGAACTTTCATCGGGTAGCCCGGAATATATATGACACTGGCAGCGCGCTCGTATGTTCGCGTGATTGTGATAGCGACGGGACCGGAAAGGTGATGGCCGAAGCGACCAGGGGACGCTCCCCCAACGTCTGGAGGATGTGGTTCTGGCGCGTGGTCCTCCTGGTCGGGACCGTGGGGCTCTTCCTGGTGTTGCGGCCCGGAGGTGGTGACGAAGAGGGGCGCCGGCTGCCTGCTTTCTCTCTTCCTGCGCTCTTCGGGGACGAGACCTGGACCGAGGCCGACCTGGCCGGAAAGCCGGTGGTGCTGAACTTCTGGGCCTCGTGGTGTGAACCCTGCCGGGAGGAGGCCCCGATGCTGGACGAGTTCAGCCGGCGGTACTCGGGCGAGGTGCTGATCGTGGGCGTGGACGTCCAAGACTCTCCTCTGGCAGCCAGGCAGTTCGCCCGGGAGTACGACCTCTCGTACCCCTTGATCCAGGATCTCGAGCAAGACCTCTACCGGGCGCTCCGGGAGACCGACGGGCTGCCCCAGACCTACTTCGTGAGGCCCGACGGCTCGATCGTGACCTCGGGTCCCGCCGCTCCCGCACTCGGGGAGCTGGAGGAAGACCAACTCGAAGCCGCGATCGAAGCTCTCTTGGAGGAGGGCTGAGCGGTTTCTGGGGCATGAAATGGTCGTATATCGACCAGATACCGACTAGAAATCGGAGCGGGTAGTCTTGGGGGCTCCTATGGATGCCCCTGAAGTAGATGTTCCCGAGGTGCCCGCGGGCCGGGGCCGGCCCCCGAAGCACCGAGCCAAGTTCGCGATCGGCGGTCTCGCCGTGTTCGTCGTGCTGCTCGGACTCATCGTCTGGGCCACCACACGACCCAACGCAACCTCGTTCTACATGTCGACCAGCGAGGTGATGGCCGCCGGGCCGGGCGAGCTCGACGGCAGCTACCGGGTGAACGGGAAGGTCGTCCCGGGAACGATCGAGCAGGACGGCCTCGTGACCACCTTCACGATCAGCGACGGGGACACCGACCTGGTCGTGACCACCGATCGGCCGCTCCCCGACACCTTCAAGCCCGAGTCGGATGTCATCGCGAAGGGGCATTTCGACGGCGAGACGTTCACCGCTGACGAGGTGCTCGCAAAATGCCCTTCGAAGTTCAAAGCCCGCGCCTGATCGTCGGAGCGAGGTCTCCTAGATGAGTTCCCTCGCGGTTCTCGGTCGCCCGGCCCTCGTTGCCGGGCTCGTCTTCGCACTGCTGGCCATGGTCCTGTCGGTACTGGGCGCGATCCGTAGGCGCCGCGATCTGTCGGAGGCTGGGGGCCGCGCCCTCACGGCGGCGTTCGGAGCGACGGCCCTCGCTTCGCTCGGGCTCATGCATGCACTCTTCGTTCACGACTTCTCGTTCGAGTACGTAACGAACTACACGTCGAGGTCGCTCTCGGGTCCGTACACGGTCAGCGCTTTCTGGGGGGGCATGGAGGGCTCACTGCTGTTCTGGACGTTGCTGCTGACCGGCTTCTCTTCCCTCGCCGTACATCAGGCGCGGGGCAAAGGCTCTCGACTGGCAGCGTGGAGCGCGGCGGTGTTGGCCGGGGTCTCGGTCTTCTTCCTGATGCTGATCGTCCTGCCCGCCGACCCCTTCTCGAGGCTGGCCTCGGTCCCCTCGGACGGGCGCGGACTCAACCCCTTGCTGCAGAGCCCGGGCATGATGATCCACCCGCCGCTGCTCTACACCGGTTTCGTCGGCTTCTCGATCCCGTTCGCCTTCGCGATGGCCGCCATGCTGTCGGGCCGGCTTGACGAAGGCTGGTTCACCTTCACGCGCCGCTGGACCCTGTTCGCCTGGAGCGCGCTAACGGTGGGGATCGTGCTCGGGGGAGCGTGGGCCTATACGGAGTTGGGTTGGGGCGGCTACTGGGCGTGGGACCCCGTCGAGAACGCCTCGTTCATGCCGTGGCTGACGGCCACCGCCTACCTGCATTCGGTCGTGATCCAGGAGAAGCGACGGATGTTCAAGGTTTGGAACGTGTCGCTGATCCTGATGACCTACGGACTGGCCATCTTCGGAACGTTCCTCACACGCTCGGGCATCCTCTCCAGCATCCACACCTTCACCGAAGGGCCGATCGGAAAGTGGTTCCTGCCCTTCCTCGCGCTGATGTTGATCGGAGGTCTGGCGGTGGTGGCGTGGCGCTACGACTCACTGCGAGGCGAGAACCGATTCGACTCGATGCTGTCGCGCGAGTTCGCCTTCTTGGCGAACAACGTGCTGTTCCTCGCGGCCGGGCTCGCGGTGCTGTGGGGCACGATCTATCCGGTCATCGCGGAACTCTTCACCGGGATCAGACTCTCGGTCGGGCCGCCCTTCTTCAACGCGGTCTTCGTTCCCATCGGACTAGCACTTGTCTTCCTCACGGGACTCGGCCCCCTCATCTCGTGGCGTCGCATGAGCCGCGAGGCGTTCCTCCGGGTTGTCCGGATCCCCCTGATCGCGGGCGCGATCACCGTCGGCGCCTTCGCCGTCTTCGGCGTGCGCAATCTCGGAACGATGCTGGCCTTCGGTCTGTGTGTCTTCACCGCGGTAGCGATCGGCGCCGAGTTCGCTCGCGGCAGTCGGATCTACCGCAACCGGGGCATGGGGCTGGTGACGGCTCTGGCTGAAACCATGGCACGCAACCGCAGGCGCTACGGGGGCTACGTCATCCACCTGGGCATCGTGCTGATGGTCATCGGGTTCGCCGGGTCCGCGTTCCGATCCGAGAGCGAACGGGTACTCGCGCGTGGCGAGAGCCTCGACGTCGGGGCTTACACGCTCACCTACGAGACCCTCCGGCAGGAAGAGACCCCCGAGAAAAACGTCTTCGAAGCCGAGATCGACGTGACCCGCGGAACTTCATATGTGACGACTCTGCGTCCGCAGCGCAACTTCCATATCGCTCAGGAACAACCTCAATCGGAGGTCGCGATACGCACCACCCCGGTCGAGGACCTGTACGCGGTCGTGACCTCGGTCGATGCGGACGGGGCGATCGGGCTGAGGGCCTTCGTCAATCCCCTGACGTGGTGGATATGGGCAGGTACGGTGGTCATGGTGCTCGGCATGTGGGCGGTCATGACCGGACACCTGCCCGTCGCGGTCCCCGCGGCTACCCGGACCGTCCCGTTGCAGCCGGAGGTGGCGGAGGTATGAAACGGCTCCTGGTTATCGCTCTCACCCTTGTCGTCGCGGCAGGCCCTGCCTTCGCCGAAACCTCTGAAGACCGCGCGATCCGCATCAGCAAGGAGATCATGTCCCCGTTCTGTCCGGGGCTGACCGTGCATGACTGTCCCTCGCAGGCGTCGGTCGATCTGCGTGAACGGATCGAGGTGTGGGCGGAACAGGGGATGTCGGACGAAGAGATCTACGACCGCCTCGAGGCCGAATACGGAGACGAGATCTATGCCACCCCCGAGGGCCGTTCCTGGCTGGTGTTCGGACTTCCCGCCCTGGCATTAGCCGCGGGGCTCGTGGTGGCGTACGTCGTAGCGCGGCGATGGAGCCGCGAAGGAGGCCGACCTTCCGACCATCACGATCTGGAATCTCCCACGGCCGAAGATCACAAGCGCGTGGAAGCCGCTCTCGGCCAGATGCGCGACCAGAGATGGGGGCCGAGTAGGTGATAGGGACCTTGTTCGTCGCCGTGCTGGCACTCGCTGCCCTGGCCTGGGTGCTAGACCCGCTTCGTCGCGGCCCCCGGATGGACTCTCCCGAACGTGATCTGCTCATCGAAGAAGCCGAGGAACGGAAGCGGGCCGCCCTGCTCGCCATCATCGACGTCGAAGAGGAGCACGAGGTCGGCAAGCTCGGTGCCGGCGACCTCGTGATCCTCAAGACCCAGTACGAACTCGAAGCGATCAAAGCCCTGCGCGAACTCGACCAGCTCGGTGCGACGGTCCGGACCGAGGACGACGCGATCGAGGCAGAGATCTCACGTATACGGTCTGAGATGACATGTCCTTCATGCGGTTCTATCCGCCCACAGGGGAAGCCCTGTCCCGGATGCGGAAAGGTCTGATCGCCCTAAGCCTCGTCGCCTTGAGCGCGATGGGGCTGCCTGCACGCGCTGCCGCGACAGGATCCATCGAGGGCCGCGTCCTAGATGGACGCAACGACGAACCGGTCGCAGGTGTCCGCGTAACGCTCACCTCCGGCGATTCCGAAGGCAACACCGAACGGACGGTTGTGGAGACCGATGCGCGCGGTCGCTACCGGTTCTCCGACCTCCCTGCCGGGGCCGACCACATCTATGCACTCGACGCTCGCTACGAAGGAGGGCTGTTCCCAGGCCGGGCCCTCACGATCCCCGACAACACATCCGAAGAACCGGTGATCGACACCACTCTGAAGGTCTGGCCCACCACGACAGATCCGGACGCGATCGTCGTGGCGCGCAACGACCTGTTCGTGGTGGAAGCAGAGGGTGGCAACGTCGCCGTGGTGGAGACCGTTCGCCTGACGAACACCTCTGAAGACGCCTATATCGGCCGCGGCTCCTCGATGACATCGGAAGCCCGGACGTTCCCGAGTCTCGGTTTCGCGCTGCCGTCGCAGGCCGAACAGGAGCGCGTTCAGATCGTGGACTCGTCTTTGGACATCCCGGAATTGCTGCGGACGGACTTCGGGTTCGGCATCACCACTGCGATACCGCCGGGGAGTTTCTCGATCACGTTCGCTTATCAGGTCCCCGGGGTCGCAGCGTCGTACGACCTGTCGCGACGCATGCTCTATCCGACCCTGAACTTCGCCTTGTTCGCCTCGGAGAATCTGAAGATCACCAGCAACCGTCTCGACGAAGGAGAACAGGTCGAGATCGAAGGCAAGACGTACGTCGAGCACTCGACCTCCGAAGAACTCGAACCTGCCGATCCGGTCCAGGTCGTTGCATTAGCCGACGCCGGAACCCCGGCTGGCTTGCTGGCCGGGATGGCAGGGGCGCTGGTGCTGGTTGCGGCCCTCGGCTTGTTCCCGCTGCTCCGCTCGCGCCGGACGACGCGTGAGCCGAAGAGGTCTCGCGAGGACCTGCTGACCGAGATAGCGGAACTCGACCTGCGGCACGAACGCGGCGAGATCGACGACGAGGAATGGTCGAAGAGGCGCGCCGACCTGCGCGGCCGGATCCGCTCATGATCGAGGTCCACGGGCTTACCGTCACTTACGGGCGCACCCTCGCACTCCACGAGATGAACCTGCAGATCCGACCCGGTGTAACCGGTCTGTTCGGACAGAACGGAGCCGGGAAATCGACATTGCTCAGGGTGCTTGCCGGCCTCCGAAGGCCGAGCTCGGGATACGTGACCATCGACGGAGAGGTGGTGGACGTCCGAGACGAGACGTTCCGACGTTTCA
Organism: Actinomycetota bacterium; assembly: GCA_046565725.1. Taxonomy (GTDB): domain Bacteria; phylum Actinomycetota; class CADDZG01; order CADDZG01; family WHSQ01; genus CALMBW01. Next base: position 4,410 of record JBKHYB010000009.1, on the reverse strand, counting down.
TCGCCTACTCGGGCCACGAGATCGGGTTGTACAGACATCTGACCGTGACCGAGAACCTGCAGCTGTTCGCGCGGATGTACGGCGTTTCCCCGTCGCGTATCGACGAGGTGCTTGAGGGCATCGGCCTCGCCGACCGCGCCGGGTCACGCGTCGGACAACTCTCGGCCGGACTCGCGCGCCGTGCGAGCGTGGCGCGGGCCTTGCTGCACGAGCCTCGCTTGTTGCTCCTCGATGAGCCCTACGCCAACCTCGACGACGAGGCCTCCGACAAGATCAGCACGATGTTGCGAGCGTGGAGCGGGGGGCCGGGCTACGCGATCGTGGCCACCCATGGTGCCAAGCGGGTGAAATCGTTCGCCGACGGAGCGATCATCCTGAAGCGCGGCAGCGTCGTGAGTTACAGAGCACGCATCGATGCGGAGGTGGAGTCGTGAGTGCGACGCTCGCCGGGAGGGAGGAGGGTTTCCTCTCGAAAACTCTTGCCCTCGCACGGAAGGACATCCGGGTCGAACTTCGGAGCCGCGACACCCTTCCGCCGATGCTGGCCTTCTCGATCGCGGTCGTGTTGCTGCTCGCGTTCAGCCTCCCAAGTGGAACCCAACTGACGCGACGTGCGTCTTTCCCCATAGGCACGGTTCCGATGACCGACGTGCTCGCGGGTTTCCTGTGGGTGACGGTGCTGTTCGCAGGGCTCGTCGCTTTCGCCCGCACGTTCGGGGTCGAAAGGGAAGGCGCCGCGATGGACCCACTGCTGCTGGCACCGGTAGATCGCTCGGCGCTGTATCTGGCGAAAGCGCTGGCGAACTTCGCTTACATCACTGTCGTCCAGGTCTTCCTGTTGCCGGTCTTCCTGTTGATGTTCCAGATCGACCTCGGCGGTGGCGGTGCGACTCTGATCGGCGTCGTCGTCTTGGTGGACATCGGCTTCGTGGCGGTTGGAACGCTCTTCGCAGCGCTTGCCGCCCAAACGACCAGCCGAGAGCTCATGCTTCCGATACTTGCGCTACCGATGCTCGTTCCCGTGTTCATCGCAGCCGTCGAGCTCACTTCTGATCTCTTCGGAGGTGGTGGCTTCTCCGACATCGCGGAGCGCGGTTGGTTCGGCTTGTTGATCGGCTTCGACATCATCTTCACGATCGTCGGGGCCCTCGCGTTCGAGTTCGCCGTGGATAACTGATGAGAAGGACCCTTAGTGCCCTGGTCGTGCTGACGCTATTCGCGGCTTGTGGGGGCCGAGCAGAGGTGTTCGCCGATCGGGGACCGGGTCAGCGGGCCGAGCGCGGCGTTACCTTGCCCGACCCGATCCCGGCCGCCCCCGTGTTCGCGATCTCGTCAGACGAAGCATTCGACCAACGCATGCTCGAGAGGTTGCGGAAGGTTGACGGAGTAGCCGTCGCGGCTCCGGTTTCGATCCGCAAGATGGCTATCGAGGGTGCCCTCGGCAAGGTGTTCCTGCGGGTCGGCGGCATCGCTCCGCTGGAGTTCCGGTCCGTGACTCCCGGGACTACGCGCGACGCGGAATTCGTCTGGGTATCGCTGATCGTCGGCCAAGCCGTACCTACCTTCGATGCCGCGCGCCGCCTCGGTCTCTCCGGTGAAGGCGAGATCGAGATCGCAGGAACCGGCTATTCGGTTGGCGCATTCGCCGACAACGGCGTGCCGAACATCGCGGACGTGCTCGTTCAGAACGGTGACGAGAAGTACCTGGGACTCGGCCGGCCACGTACGGTGGTCATCGGCGCGAAGTCCGGTGTGACGATCGAGGCCTTGCAGAAAGACCTCGAAAAGGTCGTGCCCGACGCTCGTTTCAAGCGACTGATCCCCCAGAGCACGGTCCCCGCCCAACAGACGGGCTCGGCCCCGCAACCGGTCGGTCACGTCCAAGGCGGGGTGATCGGATCGATGACGTTCCAGATCATGGAGAACGGTTTCATCCGACCCGATCCCTCTTGGGTCGCGGCCAACATCGTCAGCGCTTCGGTTCCGATCTTCGGCACCGTGACCTGCCACCGACTGATGATCCCTCGCCTCCGGGGAGCTCTGGAGGATGTCGTCGAGGCGGGGCTGGCCGATGAGATCCGGCCGAACGATTACGGCGGTTGCTACGTCCCTCGCTTCATCGACCGCGATCCCGGCAAGCCTCTTTCGAATCACGCGTTCGGGCTGGCGGTCGATTTCAACGTGTCAACGAATCAGCTCGGAACGCGAGGCGACATGCACCCGGGGATCGTCGAGATCTTCCAGAGGTGGGGATTCACCTGGGGCGGCTACTGGTCGCGCCCCGACCCGATGCACTTCGAACTGTAGGTCGCGCATCGCGAGGGCAGGCCTTCGAGCCTCTCTTTCGCGCGTCGTTGGGGATCTGGGGAATGAAACGGTCGAATATCGACCAGATACCGACGAGGAATCTGGTTAGGGGGACATGCGGGCTAGGGCTTGGAGGGCTCCGTCGGGGCCGGTCGGTGAGATCAGCATGAGTATGGGGGTATCGAGCCCCGCTTCGCGGAAGGACTCGAGCCGTTCCTTGCAGCGCTCCGCCGGTCCGATCAGTGCGAGTGCATCGACGAGTTCATCGCTGATCGCTTCGACGGCTCCCTTACGGTCGCCGCTGCCCCATCTAGTAGCCACCGCCTCGGCTTCGGCTTCGAAACCTTGGGCGCGGAGATAGCGGTTGTAAGCGGGAACCGCGAGGTACGGTGCCATCTGGAACTTGAGCATCGGAAGGACGTCTTCGACCGGGACGTCGGGAACGCAGACGATGCGTTCGACGATCTCCTTGTCGCCGACCGCTCTCCGCGCTATGCGCACGCCGTCCTCGGCCCCCAGGTAAAGGGCGACTCCATCGGCGCTCTCGGCCGCCAGCGCGAGCATCTTCGGGCCGAGGGCCGCGAGGTAGATCGGAAGCTCGGGGGCCGCTCCCTCGAGACGGAACCCGTCGACGGCGAATGACTCCGACTCGGCCGTCACCTTCTCGCCCGCGAGGGCCGCGCGCAGAACGTCTAGCGTGTCGCGCACCCTCTTCAGAGGTTTCTCGAAGGGGATCCCCATCCAGGAACCGACGATGGTCGGCGATGACGCTCCGATCCCGAGTACGAACCTGCCCCCGCTCGCCTGGTGGGCGGCAAGTGCACCCATCGCCAGCAGCGCCGGGGGCCGGGTGAAGGCCGGGACGATCGCACACCCGATCCTCATCGACTCGGTCACCACTCCGAGAGCCGTCGCTACCGACAATCCATCGGGGCCGGAGACCTCGGCGGTCCAGGCATCGGTATAGCCGAGCTGTTCGGCGCGCGTGGCGGCCTCGCACGACGCTCGTACGTCGAGTGGGAACAGTGGAAAGGTCACCCCGAGTCGTTGCATGCCCGAACCTTAGACGCGCGGACCGCGCCTCGGCCGTTTCCGGGGAATGAAACGGTCAAATATCGACCAGATACCGACGAGGAATCGGGGGTGGGTAGGCTGGGGGGGTGAATGACACCTCTCCCCGTTATCGGCTCTTGGGGTTCGGCGCGTGGGGGCTCACGGCGGTGGCCGTGTTCCTCGCTCTCTTCGTGGCCCGGGAGGCCACGGCCGACCAAGGGGGGCCGCTGCAGCGGATCTTCTACTTCCACGTGCCGTCGGCCTGGGTCGGATACCTGGCCTTCGCGATCGTGTTCATCGCCTCGATCGCTTACCTCCGGACGGGGGCGCGCCGCTGGGATCTGCTGGCGCACGGGGCCGCGGAGGTAGGCACCGTGTTCGTCACCCTCGTGCTGATCACCGGCCCGATCTGGGCCCGGCCGGTCTGGGGGACGTGGTGGCAATGGGACGCTCGGCTGACCTCGTCGTTCGTGCTGTGGTTGACCTATATCGGCTATCTGTTCCTCAGAGGGCTCGCCACGGAACCTCGTTCGGTGGGCCGGCTGGCCGCGATCGTCGGCATCGTCGGGTTCATCAACGTCCCGATCGTGCATTTCTCGGTCTACTGGTGGCGAACCCTTCACCCCAGTGGCCCGACCCCGGCGAACCTGGCCGAGGGCTCCGGGCTCGGCGGGCCAGAGCTGGCGGCGTTCTTCACCGCCCTAGCCGCGTTCACGCTGCTGGGCGCCTGGATGCTGGCCACCCGCGTCCGGGTGGGCATCCTCGCCGACCGGGTCGAAGACCTCGAGATGCGGGCCGAGCACCTCGCCCAGGCACCTAAGGTCCCGGCCGCGGGGGCCGAAGCGTGAGCAATACGGCATGGTTGATCGTTGCGCTGGCGGTCGTCCTGGTGGCGATCGCGGGCTACTCCGCATGGATCCTGATGCGTAAGAAGCACCTGGAGAGACGGCTCCGCGACCTCTCTGGAACCGAGCACTAGCGCGCGAGCGCGGAGGCCCCAGAACCCTTGCCTGACGTGCACAGATGCACAAGCGCGCGTGCGTGCAGGCC
>JBKHYB010000008.1:3821-13670 GCA_046565725.1 Actinomycetota bacterium | reverse complement strand
GGAGCACGGCGAGGAGCCCGAGCTGGGCGCCTGGCGGTCACCGCGCAGCACCTGACCTCCGTGCCCGCCGGCGTTGGGCACCCCACCCCGAGGACCTTGGCACCATCCGCGAGCTCGTTCTCGTTTGCAACTTCTTTGTTACCGTCGGAATCTCTCAAGATGACTTTCGGCGTTGGCGCCGTTTGGATCTTCTTGACGGACCCGCTCGCCGTCGTAAGCAATAAGAGGTCTCGTGCCGGTCGGTATCCGTCGATCCTTCCACGCCCCCCGGCAACTGCCATAGGCGAAGTGAGGACGGCGACGGTCATCGCACTCATCAGCAGTGCTAGCGCCCGGAGGCCTTTGCTGCGCTTCACGTGTCACTCCCTTCGGTAACCGGGCTACCTCCCGTGAGGCCCCTGGCTTTGCGTCCCCGCCTTGCGGCCGGGTTTGCCCTTCTCGAGGTCGGATCAAGAGGAACCTCTTGCTTACCTAATAGGACCTAGGCACCCTAGATATACGCACGGCGCCATATTTTTTCTCAGTGGGCCTACAGATGAAGTAAAGGGCAGGTTCATGCCGATGATGTCTCTGTGAACGAAGATGCCGTGTCCGTAGGCCCTCTGATCGGGCCGCCTGCGAACATCCAGGCTCCCAGCAGCGATAAGCAAGTTGAGAGCCATGTGGATACCAGGCCGTCAGAGGACGATTCCCCCGAGCTTGTGCGCCGCGCTCAGCGTGGCGATGCCGACGCGTTCGGCCTGCTTTACCAGCGCAACCGGGCTTCGGTCTACCGGCTGGCGCGCTCCTACCTGGGGGGTGATGTTGACGACGCGGTCGCGGAGACCTTCGTTAGGGCCTGGAAGGGTCTTCCTCGCTACAGGGACCGTGGGTTGCCTTTCGCTGCGTGGCTCTACGGCATCGCTCGTAACGTCGTCAAGGACGAGCTGCGTTTCCGGAAGCGGGCCGAACCCCGATCCGGGCTCCCCGAAGCGACCGTTACGGAGTCACCCGAAGTGGCCTTGGATCTCCTCGCGGCCCTCGGCCGACTCTCCGACGAGCATCGCAAGGTCATCGAGATGAAGTACCTGATGGGTCTCGACAATGTCGCCATCGCCAAGGTGATGAGGAGAAGCACCGGTGCGGTCAACGCGATGCGTTGGAGGGCATTGGCCGAACTGAGGAAGGTGGTGGAGCGATGAGAACGATCGCTTCCGATCTCGCTCGCTGGGAGTCCGGCGAGTTGGCCTACTCCGAACTGGTCCGTCGGCATCCTGTCCATGAGGTTGACGCTCTCGTGGGGCTGGACGCACAGCTGGTCATGGCCGTGGACGCCATCGAACCTCCGGCAGAGGATGGGTGGTCCCAGATCCGCACCCTTCTTCCGGCTCGCAGGCTTTCCTTCATCGAACGCGTCAAGGCTCGCTTGCAAAGGCCGGTCGCTGTCGCTTTGGTCGGAACCGTCGTCAGCACCTCTGCCGCCGTTGCCGCGGTTCCTCCCGTGCGTCGCGCTGTGGTGGAGGTGGTTGCGGAGGTCACCGACTTCATCTTCCCCGGTAAGCGGAGTGCAGAAGAAGGTCTCCATCGACCCGAACGTCGACGTTCCGATGCAGACCCCGCCGTGCAGATCGTGGTTCCCGGGCTTTCTTCTGTCGGCACGGACCTGTTGGAGGTACGACGTTCCCTTGAGCGCGCGGCGGGTTCCGGCAAGATCGATGAGAAGAAGCCCGCCGAGGATGAAGAGACGACCTCGGACGGGACCTCCGACGACGGAGGCGGAGTGACTTCGGGTGGATCCTCGGACAGCTCATCGGACTCATCCAGCGATGGGGCGTCGACAGACCAGTCGTCGGACTCATCCTCCGATTCATCCGATGGTGACACCGACAGATCGTCCGACTCATCCTCGGATTCGTCGTCCGACGGTGATTCCTCGGACAGTTCGTCGGACCAGTCGGAGGATTGTTCTTCCGAGTCCGATGAGTGCTGGGACGGAACCCCGCCGGATCCCGACGACCTCTGATCTAGGGGACAGGGGGCCTTTGAAGGGCCTGCGCATATCCAGGATTCCCGAAACGGTTGAGGTGGGTAAGACTGAGGTTGTGTCGGAACTCTTGCAGGCCGTCTATCGGGGGGACGAACGGGCCATCGAGCGGATACTCGCCGCCGAACCCGAGCTCGACCTCTTCGAGGCCGCGGCGGTGGGCGATGCCGAAGCAGTTCGGGACTGGGTCACGCATGAGCATTCGGCCATCAACGCGTACTCGGACGATGGTTTCACCGCCTTGCACCTTGCCGCCTTCTTCGGGCATCGAGAGGTGGCCCGGCTGCTGTTGAACAACGGGGCGGATTCGGAGGCGATCTCCAACAACGAGATGGGGGCGCGGCCACTGCACAGCGCCGCTGTCTCCCGCGATACCGGCGTCGCGTTCCTGTTGATCGAGCACGGCGCCGAGGTGAACTCTCGCCAGCAAGGCGGATGGACGCCTCTCCATGCCGCCGCGCACAACGGCGATGTCGGGTTGGTTTCTGCACTGGTGTCTGCGGGCGCCGAGGTCGACGCGGTCGACGACCAGGGTCTGACTCCCGCCGATCTTGCCCGGGAGAAAGGCCACGACGATGTGCTCGCACTGCTGGGGTGACATCCCTGTCCCGTGCCGGCGCCGTATAACCGGATGACATGAGTGCACTACGAACCCTCACGCGCGGCTGGCCGGTCCTGCTGGAGATGGGCCAGGTCCTGCCGGGCCCACCGGACGTCGTCTGGCACCTCATCACCGATTGGGAGAATCAGGACCGGTGGATGCTCGAGGCCCGTGACTTCGTAGTTACGTCGGACCACCGTGAGGGCGTCGGGGTGGAGGGGGAAGCGACCGTAACCATCGGAGGGATCACCACCCGCGATCGCATCGTCGTGACGGCATGGGAGCCGGAGAGGCTCCTCGCTATCGAGCACTTCGGCTGGGTCTCCGGGGCAGCCGAGATGCGGCTCACCGCCCTGGGGCCGGACGTGACCCACCTCTTCTGGCAAGAGCGGCTGTATCCGCCACTGGGTGCGCTGGGAGGCGTTGGGATCTCTCTGTTCAAGCCCCTCATGCAGAAGATCTTCGAGCGCGACCTGAGGGTCCTGTCAGCCCTGACGCGGGCGGAAGCCCTGCGTCGCGCCTCCTAGGAGAGCCGGCAGGAGGCTGTTGGCGGGTGGAGAACCCCTCCACCCATGAAGGTCTACAAGGCTGCTCTGATCGCAACCGTCCTGTCCGTCTTCGTCGCCGGATCTCCGGCCACGGCCGCGCGTGCGCCCGAGGCGGACCAGAGCGACAACGTGAAGTGGCTGGCCCACTTCCCCTACGAGAACGAAAGCGGCGACTTCTTCGCCGGAGGCACCGATATAGATTTCTCCGGCAAGTACGTGTACGCGATGCAGCAAGGTGCCAACGGTGGCGTCCACGTCTTCGAGAACTCGGCCAAGGTCAAGAAGGTCGCGTTCATCCCGTGCCCGGGAGGACAGAACGACGTCGCCGTGGTCAAGCCCGGCCTGATCGCTCTCGGCTACCACAGCTCGACCTGCGGAGAACCGGGCGGTGGCGTTCGTTTACTGGATGTGAAGAACCCGAAGCAGCCGAAGCTGCTGGGGGCCGTAAACGACCTACCCGGCGGGACGCACACCCTGACCGTCTACCCCGGCACCTCCTACATCTACGCATCGCCGGGCGGCACGGCCAACGGCGACCGCATGGGGACGCAGTTCATCATCGATGCCTCGAACCCGGCCAAGCCCGAGGTGGCGGCAACCTTCACCGCGAACCCGGCCTCGTGCCACGACTTCACCTTCCACATCACCAAGGACACGAAGATCGGCATCTGCCCGGGCCTCGGTTCCACGACGATCTTCGACGTGAGCGACCCTCTCGCACCGTCGCCTCTGTCGGTGGCCACGCCGCCGACCTTCTTCAACCACTCGGCCGACCTCACCGACGACGGCAAGCTGATGGTGATCGGTGACGAGAACTTCGCCGCCCACGAGTGCGCCGGCGGACCCACGGGTGCGATGTGGGCCTACGACATCAGCAACCCACAGGCCCCGGTGCTGCAGGGCTACTTCGGCACGACACACGGCCCTGCCGTGTGGACCACGGCCGACGGCCGCGCCAAGTGGTGCACTTCGCACAACTTCAACTTCATCCCCGGCACCTATCAGATGGTGCAGTCCTGGTACTCGGCCGGGTTCAACGTCATCGACTGGAGCGATCCCACCAGCCCCGAGGAGATCGCTTACTACGTCGAGCCTGACGGCAAGAGCAACTACTGGAGCGCTTACTGGTACGACGGTCGGGTCTGGGCTAACGACCGGGTGGACGGCCTCGATGTCTTCGAGGTTAAGGGACTCAAGGAGGGCAAACTTCGATGAGGAAGCTTCATGCGCTGGCACTCGCCGGAGCTCTGATCGCGGGGGCCCTCGTGCCCAGCATCGCGAGTGGCAAGTCCGACCAGGCGAAGGTCACCAAGAGTGACAACGTCGTCGAGTTGGGCCAGAACAAGTACAAGGGTGGCACCGAGCTCTCCACTGATGGTGGCAAGTATCTGATCTCAAGTGAGCTCGATGGTGACTACAACCCGCCCAGCCGCGGAACGATGCCCGAGAAGGGCGGCATGCACATCATGGACATCTCGAAGGGCGGCAAGCCCGTCGAGGTCGGTTTCCTGCACTGCCCGGGCAACGACAACGACGTCGAGTTCGTGAAGCCCGGATTGGCTCTGCTCGGCTTCGCGACGAACAAGTGCGCACCCGCCGCAGGTGAGGGCTTCGTGACGGTCGATGTCCGTAACCCTAAGAAGCCTCGCATCCTCGGGATGGTCAACACCCAGACGAACCACACCTTCAAGCCGATCCCCGGAACCGACTACGTCTACACGGCCGGTGGGGGCCTCAGCGGTGGCGGTGCAGCCGGACCGGCGATAGTCGACATCTCGAACCCGGCGAAGCCAAAGGTCGTCGGTAAGGGACAGACCTTGACCATGGACTGCCACGACATCTCCTTCTACGTGAAGGGTGACACCCGCCTCGGTTTCTGTGCCGGCGCGATCGGCACGGGTGAGGTCCAGATCTGGGACATCAGCGATCCCGAGTCTCCGCAACAGCTCGGCAAGATCGTGAACCCACTGATCCAGTACTCCCACTACGCGGTCGCTTCGCCGGATGGCAAGCTGCTCGCGATCGACGACGAGGCCTTCGCCGCACACGACTGCAACACTGGTGTAAGTCCGACCGGTCGGGTGTGGATCTACGACATCAGTAACCCGTCCCTGCCGCTGCTGCAGTCGTCGTTCGCCCCACCCCGCGGTGGCGACGGTACGGCCAACATCGGCACCTACCCGGGCTGGGCTCCGTCCTGGTGTCTGAGCCACGGGCTCGACTGGGCTCCGAAGGGGCGGAACCTTGCCGTGACCTGGTTCACTGGTGGGTGGGGCGTCCTGAACCTGGATAACCCCTTGCAGCCGACCGAGGTCGCGTACTTCCAGGCCGAGGACTCCGCTACCTACTCGGTACTGTGGGTCGGCAAGTACCTCTACTCGAACGACATGAACAGTCGCGGCACGGAAGGCTTCCTCATCAAGGGACTGAAGTAGTCAGATGCGACGTGCGATAACGATCCTGCTGGCCGCCTTCAGGGCGGCCAGCGTCGCGTTGGCAACCGGAGCGAGCGGCCGGGTACTCCCGCCACAGGACGGCGGGGGAGGCGAGCCTCCGAAGACGCAGTTCGAAGAGACCGAGGGGGCCGAGTGGACCTCTCACGAGAACGAACTGCGCTTCCTGGCAGAGGTCGACGCGCTCTCGGATCGGGTCGAGATCGCTGTGGTCGGCAAGACCGCCGAGGGGCGTCCTATGCATCTGGTTCAGATGGGAGCGCCGAGGCCGGTGTCGGCTGCACAGGCCCGTAACCGTCCCACCCTTCTGTTCGTGTGCAGCCAGCACGGAAACGAGCCGGCAGGTCGGGAGGCGTGTCTGAAACTCCTGCGCGACCTTGCCTTCACCGAGGACAAGACGCTGGTCTCGCAGTTGGAGGACATGACCGTGCTGTTCATCCCTTCGGCTAACCCGGACGGTAGCGCCGCGAACACCCGTGGCAACGCTGCGGGAACCGACATCAACCGAGATCACCTGAACCTCAAGACGCCCGAGGCGCGCGCTATGGCGGCTGTCGTTCGGGAGTGGGAACCGGAGGTCTCGATGGACCTTCACGAGTACGGTCCGTCGCTGCCGGTCGTGTACGACGACGAGGTGCTGCTGCTGTGGCCGCGGAACCTCAACATCGACCAGCAGGTCCACGATCTCGCGCACGGTCTCGTGAACGAACACCTCATGCCGAAGACCGAAGAGGCCGGTTACACCGCCGACGAGTACGGCCAGTACGAGATCGCCGACAACGACATCCATCAGGCTGCGGGCGACGGAGACGAGGGCATCATGCGCAACGCCATGGGCCTGCGCCACAGTCTCGGCGTGCTCGTCGAGTCTGCCGTCACCGCCGACCCTCGCAACGGCCCAGGCGAGGTCCTAAGCGAAGCCGAGGTCAACCTCCGGCGGGTCGACAGTCACATGGCAGTGTCGTTGGCGGCTCTGGAGTACATGAGGGACAGGGGAGGCGCGGTTGCCAAGGCGACGTCGGGAGCCTTCGATCGCAAGACCGCCGAAGGCCGCAAGCGTTCGGCCCCCGTGTACTTCGACGGTGCCGACAACGAAGAGCCGACCGTGATGCAGGATCCACCCCCGTGCGGCTACCGCCTCGACGCCGAGCAGTTCGACGCGGTATCTCTCACGCTGGAGCTGCTCGGGGTGAAGACGAAGAAGGCCGGAGCGAGCTACTTCGTCCCGATGGCCCAGCCCGCCGAGCCACTGATCCCGCTACTACTGGACGAACGAGGCAACCGCCACGCCGTCGCCGCCGAGATGCTCGAAACCTGCTGAGTTTCTTCGCCGAAATCTGGTCGTCATACAACCGCATTCTTCGTCGAAATGTGGTTGTTATACGACCATTTCTCGACGCAGAAACCGGTGTCAGGAGACGAGGTTGGCTATGCGGGTGATGCCTTCGGTGATGTCGTCGTCGCCTAGGGCGTAGCTGAAGCGGAAGTAGCCCGGGGCTCCGAAGCCTTCGCCTGGGACCACGGCGACCTTCGCCTGTTCGAGGATGATCTCGGCAAGCTCGACCGTGTTGGAGGCGACGCGGCCCCCGATCTCGCGGCCCAACAGACCCTTCACCGAGGGGAAGGCGTAGAAGGCGCCGAGCGGCTCGATGCAGGAAACACCCTCGATCTCGTTGAGCATCTTGACGATGAGTTGCCTGCGTCTGTCGAAGGCGTCGCGCATCATCTCGACGGCCGAGAGGTCACCGGTCACCGCGGCCAGAGCGGCGACCTGAGCGACGTTGCTGACGTTGGAGGTGGCGTGGCTCTGCAGCGACGATGCGGCGGTGATCACATCTTTGGGTCCTATCACCCAGCCGACCCGCCATCCGGTCATCGCATAGGTCTTTGCGACACCGTTGACCACGATGCAGGTGTCGGCGATCTCCGGAACGCGCACGGGCATCGAAGAGAAGACCGCGTCGCCGTAGACGAGGTGTTCGTAGATCTCGTCGGTCAGCACCCAGATGCCGTGGCGGGCCGCCCAGCGCCCGATCTCGTCAACCTCGGACGGGTCGTAGACGGCACCGGTCGGGTTCGAGGGCGACACGAACAGCAGCATCTTGGTGTTCTCGGTGCGATGACGCTCGAGATCGTCGACCGTGACCTTGAATCCGGTCGACTCGTCGGTCGGGATCTCGACCACGCGGCCCCCGGCGAGACGGATCATCTCCGGATACGACACCCAGTAGGGGGCCGGGACGATGACCTCGTCACCCGGATCGATCACCGACAGGAAGGCGTTGAAAAGAGCGTGCTTCCCGCCGTTGCTGACGAGAACCTGCGACGCCGAGATCTCGTAGCCGGAATCCCGCTTGGTCTTGGCGGCGATCGCCTCGCGCAGCTCCGGCAGTCCCGGCGCGGGCGTGTAGCGGTGGTACTTGGTCTCGTGGGCGGCAGCCGCGGCGGCTTCGACGATGTGGGCGGGGGTAGGGAAGTCCGGTTCGCCCGCCCCGAAGCCGATCACCTTCTCGCCCGCGGCCTTCAGCGCCTTCGCCTTGGCGTCCACGGCCAGCGTGACGGATTCGGTTATCTCGGAGACCCTGCGAGAGAGCCGGTCCTGGTCGATATTTCCCACCTCCGGTGCGTCCGTGGAGCCCACGGCAGCAGATTAGATTCGCAGCAACAACCCCTCTACCCTAAGCGTTAGGAACCACATGGAAGCCGACCAGATCGTGATACCCGAGGCCCTCAGACCTTCCGACGGACGTTTCGGATCGGGCCCGTCGAAGGTGCGGCCGGAAGCCGTCGAGTCGCTCCGGACCGCCGCCACGACGTTCCTCGGGACCAGCCACCGCCAGGCCACGGTCAAGAGAACCGTGGGCAGGCTGCAGGAGGCGCTCGCCGAGTTCTTCTCGTTGCCCGATGGTTACGAGGTCCTTCTCGGCAACGGTGGGACGACCGCCTTCTGGGATGCACAGGTCTTCGGGCTGATCACGAAACGCAGCCAGCACGTGGTCTGTGGAGAATTCTCGTCGAAGTTCGCCGAAGCCGTCCGGGCGGCCCCCCACTTGGACGATCCTCAGGTGATCGAGGCCGAGCCCGGCAGCGCAGCGTTCCCCGAACCGACCGCAGAGGTGGACCTGTATGGCCTGATCCACAACGAGACCTCCACGGGAGTGATGGTTCCGGTCAGGCGGCCGGCCCCCGGAGCGCTGGTCTCGGTGGACGCGACCTCGGGGGCCGGCGGGTTGCCCGTTGAGGCCTCCCAGTTCGACGTCTACTACTTCGCCCCTCAGAAGACCCTCGCGTCGGACGGCGGGTTGTGGATCGCGCTGTGTTCGCCGGCGGCGATCGAGCGGATAGAGGACATCGCAGGATCGGATAGGTACGTGCCGCCGAGTCTCGATCTGAAGATCGCGCTCGATAACTCGCGCAAGCAACAGACCTACAACACCCCCGCACTGGCGACGATCCATCTGGCGCTCCATCAGGTCGAGTGGATGCTGGAGAACGGCGGGTTGAAGTGGGCCGTCGAGCGCTGTGCCGAGAGCGCCCAGGTCATCTATGAGTGGGCCGATGCTTCGCCGGTCGCCATTCCCTTCGTGACCGACCCCGAGATCCGCAGCAACACCGTGGCTACGATCGACTTCGATGAACACGTCGACGCCAAGAAGATCAGCACCGCGCTGAGGGCCAACGGCATCGTTGACACCGAGCCCTATCGGAAGCTTGGGCGCAACCAACTTCGTATCGCCATGTATCCCGCGATCGACCCGGAAGACGTCCGTGCTCTGACGAGATGCATCGATCACGTTCTGGAGGTACTGGATGCGCCTTCGTAGGGCGGTTCCGGCCGACGGACCCGGGATCGCACACGTTCATGTGACGTCGTGGCGAACCGTTTACGACGGGGTCCTTGCTCGCGAGACGATTGAGGGGCTGAACGAGGATGCCCTCGCGGAGGAGTGGACGGCGGGTATCTCGGATCCCGGGAACGAGGAGATCCGCTACTGGGTTCTGGAAGACCGTCACCGGATCATCGGTTATGCGCGGACCGGGCCGAACCGCGACGGTGACATCGTCGATCCGGACGTCTTCGAGGTCTACGGCTTCTACACCCACCCGGAGGTTTGGGGGACCGGCGCGGGCTCCACGATGATGGACGAGGTCCTCGACGATCTCCGAAGCCGCGGCGGGCGCCAAGCGACCTTGTGGGTCGTCGAGGAGAACCCAAGGGCTCGC
>JBKHYB010000008.1:0-3811 GCA_046565725.1 Actinomycetota bacterium | reverse complement strand
CAGTTTCTACGAGAAGAAGGGCTTCGTCTATGAGCCCGGCCCCCGCAACACTTGCTTCGGCGCACCCGAGGTTCGATACCGCGTCCAGTTGTGAGCGAGGCCCCCGAGATACTCGCCAAGCGTCTCCGTAACCAGGCCGGTGCCTGCCGGATGCTCGGCAGCCCTCTGTACGGCTTCCTCCTCGAAAGGGCAGCCGGTGATGTAGAGGGCGGGGGAGTCGTCCTCGAGGCGATGAACGAGGTCGCCTTCGAACCCCCGGGGGCCGCCGTGGCCCTGAGGCTGATGGGTGCCGTGCACCGACTGGTGCTGGAGGGCCGTGCACAGAGCCTTGCCGCGTTCTACCCCTCTGCGGGAGGGCACGGCCCGGTCGAAGAGGCGTGGCCCGCTTTCCAAGAGACAGTGGCATCGAACCTCGAAGAGATCCAACACCGGATGCACGAACCGGTTCAGACGAACGAGGTCGGTCGTTGCGCCGGTCTGGTCGGCGGATTCCTGGAGGTCGCGCGACGGACCGGGTTGTCGCTGCGCCTCGTCGAGGTCGGCTGCAGCGGCGGGTTGAACCTCAGGTGGGATCGCTACCTCTATCGGGCCGGTGATGTGTCGTGGGGAGAGCCGGGCGCGCCCGTCGTGCTGGAAACCTTCGAGCGACCGCCGGAGCTGTCGGGCGACGTCGAGATCGCCGAACGGATCGGCTGCGACCCGTATCCGGTCGATGCAGCCTCGCCTGAAGGCCGTCTTACCCTGTCGTCGTTCGTATGGCCGGATCAGCACGAGAGGTGGACGCGGCTGCGCGGCGCTCTTGAGGTGGCTTCATGGGTGCCGGTGGATATCGTCCATGCCGGCGCGGCCGGTTTCCTCAGAGAGGTGTTGGCCCGGCCCGTCGATGGTGTCGCGACGGTCGTGTTCCACTCGATCGTTTTCCAGTACCTCGACGCGGACGAGCGCAGCGAGGCCGTAGCTCTGATCGCCGCGGCCGGAGCGCGCGCTTCGGCGGATGCGCCACTAGCCCATCTTTCGATGGAGCCCCCGTTGCGGCATCTGAAGACCTGGTTCGGGCCCGTGGCCGAGGAGTGGGATGCGATCTTCCCAGAACCGTCGGTGCCGCCGGGCCAGGAGGATCTAGGTGTGGTCCACCTGCGTATGTGGCCGGACGAGCCGTCTCCTCGCCTCGTCGGCAGGGCGGGCTATCACGGCTCACCGGTGTGGTGGCAGTACTAAGCAAAGCTACCTAACTCGGCTGAGAGTCCTTGAATGTCGGGGCCAAGTGACTTTCACTTGGCGGATAGGTCTTCCGATCGAAGGAGAGTCCATGAGTCCGAGGCTGATCCGTTTAGGCGCGCTTGTGGGAGCGCTACTTCTGTTCTTCAGCGCCTGTGGCGGAGGCGACGAGTCCATCGAGGCTTTCTGCGATGCCGGACAGGAACTTCAAGACGTCGACCCGGGAACCGAGGAGTCGCAAGAGATCCTGGCCAACCTGCTCGATAACGCGCCCGAGGACATCGAAGACGACCTGCAGACGTTCTCGGACGTCAACGACAAGATCGCCGAGGGCGGTGGCGACATAACGCAGGAGGACATCACGGCCCTCGAAGCCGCCAACGAGAAGATCTCGGAGTTCGAAGACGAGAACTGCTGACAGCGCCGAAGGGGGAGACCCCTTTCAGGTTTGACTTAGGAGCGGCGGCCCTTCAAGGGCCGCCGTTTCAACAACGGGGGACACTTCCGAGGGCCCCGCGCCAGGCAAGGCAAGGTGTCAGGCCCGGACCCGCCCCCTAGTAGGCTCACCGATCATGAAGGTCCTTGCTTCCGAGAAGCTCTCCGCCGCCGGTCTCGAACGTCTCAGGGAACATGTCGAGGTCGACGTGAAGCTGGGTCTGTCCCCGGAGGAACTCCGAGAGGTGATCGGCGACTACGACGCTCTGATCGTTCGATCGGCGACCCAGGTCGATGCCGCCCTGCTGGAACGTGCCGAGCGCTTGAAGGTCGTGGGCCGCGCCGGGATCGGGCTCGACAACGTCGACGTTGAGGCGGCCACCAAGCTCGGCGTGCTGGTCGTGAACGCCCCCACCTCCAACATCCTGTCCGCCGCCGAACACACCGTGGCGCTGCTCCTCGCCCAGGCTCGCAACATCCCCCAAGCTCACGCGGCCCTCACCGCAGGCCGTTGGGAGCGGGAGAAGTGGCAGGGCGTCGAGTTGCACGGCAAGACCCTCGGCATCGTGGGGCTCGGACGGGTGGGGGCACTGGTGGCACAGAGGGCCAGCGCCTTCGGGATGCGCCTCGTCGCCTACGACCCCTACGTGAGCCCGAACCGGGCCGTCCAGATGGGGGTGGACCTGGCAGACACCGCCGAAGAGGTCTGTCGTCGAGCCGATTTCCTGACGATCCATCTCCCTAAGACCCCCGAGACTGTGGGGATCATCTCCCGCACGCAGTTCGAACAGATGCGCCCTGGGATCCGCATCGTCAACACCGCTCGGGGTGGGCTGATCGACGAAGACGCTCTGGTGGACGCCCTCGAGAAGGGGGTGGTTGCGGGGGCCGCGGTCGATGTCTTCGACGGCGAGCCGATCACCGAGCACCGTCTGTTCGGTCTATCGAACGTCGTGGTCACGCCTCACCTGGGCGCCTCTACGGCAGAGGCCCAGGACAAGGCCGGCCTTGCGATCGTCGAGCAGATCCTGCTGGCTCTGCGCGGCGAATTCGTGCCTTACGCCGTGAACCTCGACGTCGGCAGCGACATCCCCGAGGCGGTCCGCCCTTATCTGCAACTCTCGGAGCGGCTCGGACGGCTGGCCGTGGCTTTGGCCGGAGGCGGGATCGAATCGTTGCGGTTCGAGTACCACGGGGGCATAGCCGAGCACGACTCGCGTGCTCTCACCCTGGCGGGACTCAAGGGGGCCTTCACGGCCGTGGTCCATGAGCCGGTCACGTTCGTGAATGCACCACTGTTGGCGAAGGAAAGAGGCATCTCGGTCGAAGAGTCGAAATCGGCCGAGTCTTTCGACTACGTGAACCTCGTCGAGGTCCATGCCACCACCAAGAACGAAACCGTCACGGTCGGCGGGACGCTAGTGGGGAAGCGGGACAACGAGCGCTTGGTGAGGGTCTACGGCTATGACCTCGATATGGCGTTCCATCACAACCTGGTGTTCTTCCGCTATGAGGATCGTCCCGGCATCGTCGGCATCGCAGGAACATTGCTCGGCTCTGCAGGAGTCAACATCGCCCACATGGAAGTAGCGAGGCAGAGCGAGGGCGGCGAAGCGGTCATGGCCCTAGCGATCGACTCTCAGATACCCGACGATGTACTGGAGCAGATCAAAGAGCGGGCCCAGTTGCGGGACGCGAAACTGATTCTCCTGGGCTAGCGAGCAGCGAGGGGGAGGAAGGGGTACTTATGCCGATCCAAGCGGTCGACAAGGTGTGGATGAACGGCGAACTCGTCGATTGGAAGGACGCGACGGTTCACGTTCTGTCGCACGCGCTGCACTATGGGACCGGTGTCTTCGAGGGGATCCGCTGTTACGAGACGCCCAAAGGCCCTGCGGTGTTCCGGCTGCGCGAGCACCTCGAGCGCATGGAGCGGTCCGGCAAGATCTTCATGATGGAGATCCCTTATTCGGTCGACGAGCTTGTCCACGCAACTCACGACCTGATCAAGATCAACAAGCTGCGCGAGTGTTATGTGCGTCCGATCGCTTACCGGGGTTACGGAGAGATCGGCGTTAACCCCGAGCACAATCCGGTGGACGTCACGATCGCGGTGTGGCCTTGGGGCGCGTACCTCGGCGAGAAGGCCCTCAAAGAG
>JBKHYB010000007.1:0-14500 GCA_046565725.1 Actinomycetota bacterium | reverse complement strand
GACGATCAGGTCCGGCCACCCCACTGCTACGGAGATATCCATGGGGATGAGCCGCGATTTCGAGGTCGCGGTCGAAGAGGGCTCGACGATCGTGCGCGTGGGCGAGGCGATATTCGGAGCGCGCCGTCGTTGAGCCCGTAGATACGACCTATCCGGCCGGATGGGGGATATCCTGGGCCCCATGGCAGGTATCTGGAGACGGACGCTGATGTACCTCGGGCTCGTCGAAGACGACGAGTACGAGGACTACGACGATTACGAGGATCTCGCCGAGCCCGAGCCCGAGCCGGCGCGCCGGGCGCCCCTGAGGAAGGTCGAACCCGAGGCTCGCTCCCGCCGGAGCCGCGGCCGGGACGACTACCAAGCGGTGGTGCGTCCGCTCGAAGATGCGCGCCCGAAGGCGAGCGTCTACTGGTTGAGCCCCACGAACTATGGGGCCCACGCACAGGAGCTCGGGGACCGGTTCCGTGCCGGCTCTATCGTGTTCCTCAACCTTCAGCAGGCGGCCGAGCCGACCCGAGGACGCATCAAGAACTTCGCCAGCGGTCTCGTGTACGGACTCGAGGGCAAATGGCAAGAGGTCGGCCAGGACATCTACCTACTGACGCCGAGGGGCGTCGAGGTCTCCGGAGAGGAACAACGCAAGCTCCTCGAGGAGCAGGGCCTCTTCTACCAGGCATAACGTGGTCTACGAACTCCTCTGCTACGCCCTGCAGGCTTACTGGTTCGTCCTGATAGCGCGGATCATCCTGTCCTGGGCGACGATGGTGTGGTCGCCGCCGCCCGGTCTCACCCCGGTGGTCAGGGTCATCTACGACCTCACCGAGCCGGTCATGGGCTTCTTCCGTCGGTTCGTGCCGCCGATCGGAGGTCTCGATATCTCTCCGATCTTCATCTTCTTGATCCTCGGCGTGCTGGTTCAATCCATCTGCGGCGCGGTGTGAGGGCTTCCCGTATTAACGGGAGCAACGCGCGCACGTCTGCGATACTGAACGTATGCACCTAGAGCCTCGGGATATCCACGAGAAGCAGTTCCACGACGCGTGGCGCGGTTACAACCAGGAAGAGGTCGACGATTTCCTCGACGACGTGGCGGAGACTCTGGACCGCGTTCTACGAGAGAACCATTCCCTCCATCAACGGATCGAAGAGCTAGAGAGCCAGGTATCGCGGGCTCGCGAGGCCGAGGAGATGCTCAAGAAGACCCTCGTGGGCGCGCAACGCGCCGCGGAAGAGGCGATCGAAACCGCGCGCGGGAAAGCCGAGAGGCTGATCGCCGAGGCCGAAGAGCGGGCACGGCGTCAGGCTCAAGACGCGCAGCGGAGGAGCGAGCAGACCGAGCGAGAGCACGCCGCGATGAAGAGGGACCTCGAGACCTCCATCGCCCGCCTAAGAGCCTTCGAGTCCGATCTGAAGCAGAAGTTGAGATCGCTGTTGGAGGAACAGATGAGGGCCCTAGAGCGGCTCGATTCACAGCCACCGGCTCGCCCTCCCCAGCAGGCGTCCCAGCCACCCGTCGCTTCGCCGCATCCGCTGCGGGCCACGCCCTCGAAGGCCGCCGAGAGGGACATGCCCTCCGGTGAGCCGCCCAGCGGTGAGGCGAGATCGTTCTCGTGGAGACAGCGATGACCGCTCTTATAGCCGGGTCTCTCGTATTGATCGTCGCCTCCGCCGTGGTCCTGGTGTTCGGCTGGATAGGGGCGAACGAGAGCCTGATCTGGGCTTCCATAGCAGCCAGCGTGGCCGCTGCGGTGTGCCTCGCTCTCGCATATGCGAAGAGCCGTACACCGGTCACCAAGAGGAACCCTCCGCCGAAGGGCTGAGCACGCTCCGAGATCGGCTACGTCAACTTCCTCAACTACTTATGGCCGTAGGGCGCGCCCTTCCTCAGACTCAGATGAGGAGGTGAGATGGGTACCGAGACGCTAAGCAGGGATCTGAACGTTCTGATCGTTGACGACGACGAGCCGATCCGCTCTTTCCTGCGCATCGCCCTGTCGGTTGAAGAAGGCGTAGGGGAGGTGCGAGAGGCGGCCGGTGGCGTGCAAGCCCTCGAACAGTGCACGGACTTCCCGCCCGATGTGGTCTTCCTCGACTACTGGATGCCGGGTATGGATGGGGATGCTGCCGCCGGGATGATCCGGGCCCTGTGCCCGAGGTTCACATCGTTGCTTTCAGTGGGGTGCTGGAGACCAAGCCGGAGTGGGCAGATCATCTCTGCGTTAAGGGCACCTTGCCGGACCTCCAACGGATGCTGCAGGACGCCCGGAACAAGCGGGACCGCTAGGCCGTCTTCCTTAATCCCACAACCACTCGGCCCGCGTCGGTATCGATGTGGTCGGTGTCGCTTCCTGCCATCGGATCTTCGCCCACGTGCAGCGTGGTGGCGAGGACCTCGGCGGCTATCCACTCTTGGTGTCGAGTGACAGCTTCTCCGGCGAACGCGTCATCCCAGGTGATCCAAAGCTCGATCCGATCCTCGACCGCAAGTCCGCTGGAACGGCGAAGATCCTGGATCGTCCTTATCAGTTCCCGGGCGACCCCTTCGGCTCGGAGATCGTCGGTGATGTCGAGATCCAGAGCCACCCCGTAAGGCCCCTCTTGTGCCAGGGAGAACCCGGCTCGCCCTTCGACCCGCACGTCGAGGTCGTCGCGCCCGAAGGTCTCGGTCGCACCTCCGACCTCGATATCCACGGTCCCGTTAGAGGCGAGCGTGGTCACCACTCGTTCGGCATCGGCCTGGGCCAGGGCCACGGCCACGTCCTTCACCCTGGGTCCGAAGCGGGGGCCGAGGGCTTTGAAGTTCGGCTTGACGCTGTAGGTGACCAGTTCCCCCATCTCTCCGATCGGTTCGATCCTCTTCACGTTCAACTCGTCGGAGATGACCTGCTCGAGACCTTCGAGAAGAGCAGCGTCGGACGGAGGGATAACCACAAGGGCTCTGGCGAGTGGCTGGCGGACCTTCACCTTGGCGTCGGTTCGAGCCGAGCGTCCGAGTCCCACCAGTTTGCGGGCGAGGGCCATCCGCGCGCGCAGATCGTCATCCCGGCGCTCGTCTGACGGTTGCGGCCAGTCGGTCAGGTGCACCGAGTCGGACGCGCTGGGTGACGGAGACGTCAGGTTCACGTAGACCTCGTCAGCGATGAACGGAGTGAAAGGAGCGGTTAGTTGAGCCACGGTCACGAGACATTCCCACAAGGTAAGGAACGCAGCCTGGGTGTCCCGGTCCTCACCCGATCGCCAGAAGCGCCGGCGGCAACGTCTGACGTACCAGTTGGAGAGGTCGTCCACGAAACGGTCGAGCCTCTTGCCTCCGCGGGTCGCGTCGAACCCGTCTAAGGCTTCGGTAACCACGCGGGTGGTGTCGTCCAGTTCGGCGAGTATCCACCGGTCCATCTCCGAACGTTCCGCGACCGGGATGTCGACCTGCGTGGGATCGAAGCCCTCAAGAGATGCGTAGGTGACCCAGAACGAGTAGGTGTTCCACAGTGTCAGCAGATACTTCCTCAGGGATTCCTCGATGATGGCTATCGAAAGTCGCCGCGCGCTCCAGGGAGAACCTCCCGTCAACATCAACCACCGGAGAGCATCGGCTCCCTGGTTGTTGAGCACCGTCCACGGGTCGATCACGTTGCCGAGAGATTTGGACATCTTTCGGCCGTCCTCGTCCACGATGTGACCGAGGCAGACGACGTTGCGGTAGCTACTCTCTCCTTTTACGAGGGTTGCCACCGCGAGCAGCGAGTAGAACCACCCTCGCGTCTGATCGATCGCTTCGGAGATGAAATCTGCAGGGAACCTCTTCTCGAAAACGTCTTCGTTCTCGAAGGGGTAGTGCCACTGGCCGAAGGGCATCGAGCCGGAGTCGAACCACGTGTCGATCACCGACTTCACGCGCGTCGCTTGCTCCGAGCACTCGGGGCACGTGATCGTGACTTCGTCGACGTAAGGACGGTGTGGATCGACGCCGGAGACATCTCTGCCAGCCAGCTTTGAGAGTTCGGCGAACGAACCGATGCAGGTGTCATGCCCCCCCTCGCACCGCCAGATGGGCAACGGCGTCCCCCAGTAACGATCGCGTGACAACGACCAATCGACGTTGTTGGCGAGCCAGTCGCCGAACCTCCCGTACTTGATCGTCGGGGGCTGCCAGTTGATCGCTTCATTGCTCGCTTGTAACTGATCCCGGATGCGCGAGGTGCGGATGTACCAATCTTTGCGCGGGTAGTAGAGAAGCGGAGTATGGCAGCGCCAGCAGTGCGGATAGCTGTGGAGGTAGTCCTCGGCGCGCCACAGCAGTCCCCGCTGGGACAGGTCCGTGATGATGTCCCGGTCGGCGTCCTTGACCCACTTCCCGGTGAACGGCTCGGGGATCGCCTTACCCGACGCATCGATCGTCTGCACGACCTCGAGACCGCGCTCACGGATCAGGACCATGTCATCCTCACCGTAGGGAGCGAGGTGCACGAGACCAGAACCGTCGGTGGTGGTTACGAAGTCTCCTGCCACCACCTGGTGGCTGTTGTCGGAAGCAGGGACGTAAGGGAACGGAGGCTCGTAACGCATCCCCACGAGTTCCGCACCATTGAGGGTCGCCACGACATCCGTCGACTCACCGAACAATCTCTCGACCAGGTCGGCGGCGACGATGAGATAGCGGCCGTCACCATCGGGGTCTGGGATCTTCGCGTAGGTGATCTCGGGTCCGGCGGCTGCCAAGGTGTTGGACAGCAGCGTCCACGGGGTGGTGGTCCACACCAGTAGGGACGTCCCGGGGTCCTCTGCCAGGGGGAAGCGGACATAGATCGAGGGGTCGTGGACGTCCCGGTAGGCCCCGGGTTGGGCGAGCTCGTGACTGGACAGCGCCGTTCCGCAGCGCGGGCAATAGGGGACGACCTTGAAGTCCTCCTCGAGCAGGCCCTTGTCCCAGATCTGCTTGAGGATCCACCACACGCTCTCGACGAACTGTGGCGACATCGTCCAGTAGGCGTCTTCGAGGTCCAGCCAGAAGCCGATCCGCTGCGTGAGGGCATCCCAGTCACCGACGTAACGCTGGACCGACTCTCGGCAGCGCTTGACGAATTCCTCGATGCCCCACTCTTCCTCGATCTGCCGCTTCTCGGTGATGCCGAGTTCCTTCTCGACCTCGATCTCTACGGGGAGCCCATGGCAGTCCCAGCCGGCCTTGCGGTGGACGTAGTGACCTCTCATCGCCTGGAACCGGCAGAACATGTCCTTGAAGGTGCGGGCTTCGACGTGGTGGATGCCGGGCTTCCCGTTGGCCGTTGGCGGACCCTCGTAGAAGACCCACTCGGGGCTCCCCTCGCGCTGCTTGAGCGACCGGTGGAAGATGTCGTTGTTCTTCCACGATGCGATCAATGCCTCTTCCATCGCGGGGAAGGACACCTTGGGATCGACGGGTCGATACAGGTTGCGCTTGGACATGGTTGCCAAGGTTAAAGGACGGCTCCCCTCGGGTTGGCCGGGGCAGGTCGATGCTGGACCAGGCCGCCGCTTCGCCCGTGGATGGGAAGGCAAATGCCGCCGTGGATGTTCTGGTAGCCGAGTTGCTGGGAGTACCCCCGATCGGTGGATCGGTCATTTCGGGTGGTTCCAGTCGTAACGAGAAGGTCGCGGTATCGGGTTTGTCGGTACGAAAGGTTCGAAAGGCAGTGGGTTACGTGCTATCGTCCGGCACCCATGAGCCCGGCTAAGCGGATAGCTCGGATGGCACAGCGGCTGGGAGCCGCCGTAGGGCGTGCGGGGGAGTCGATGGCACAAAAGAACACGAAGAAGGCGACACGATCCACGGCCAAGAGGCCCACCGCGGCCAAGAAGGCCACCGCTCGGAAAACGGCTGCCAAGAAGCCGGTCGCCAAGAAGACCACCTCCAAGAGAACCGCTGCCAAGAAGCCCGTGGCCCGCAAGCCCGCCGCTCGCAAGGCGCCGGTCAAGGCCCCCGTCGAGAAGGCGCCGGAGAAGACCCGCACTAAGTCCTCCGAGAAGAAGGCGGCAACCGCGCCTGCGAACGCCGTCGACAAGCCACTCAGAGAGATCGACCGGCGTCCGCCGAAGCCGGCAGCGCGCAGGCCCCTTATCTCACGGCCCCCGGAACAACCGAAGCCGTCGCCTAGACCGCGGCCTGCCAAGCTCGACAAGGCTGCCCTGGGCAAGATCCGGGCCCAGCTGGAGCAAGAGAGGGCAGAGCTTCAGGACCGCCTGCGAGAGCTCGAGCAGGATTCCTTCGAGTCCAGCCAGTCCGACATGACCGGCGAAGCGGGCTTCAACGACGATTTCGCGGATGCGGGCACGGCGACCTTCGACAGAGAGCGGGATCTCTCGATCCGGAACAACGTCCTCGACCTCATCGACCAGGTCACGCGGGCACTTCGCCGGATCGACGAGGGCCTGTACGGAACCTGCGAGAACTGCGGCAACCCGATCGACGCCGCCCGCATCAAGGCGTTCCCCCGGGTGCTCCTCTGTCTCGACTGCAAGCGCAGAGAAGAGCGGGCGCGCTAGTCGCCCCCCGGTGATACAGACTTAGTCGTGCGCGCGCGTCTCTACATCAAGCTGCTCTCCACCGCGGGGGCCGTCCTCGTCGTCGACCAGGTCACCAAATCGATGGCCCTCGAGGCCCTCGATCGCCCCAAGCATCTGATCGACGGGTGGCTGAGCCTCCGTCTCACCTACAACTCGGGTGGAGCGTTCGGTCTGCTACAGGGGCTTCCGGGCCTATTCGCCGTCGCCACGATCGTCGCGGCGGTGCTGATCCTGGTGTGGGTGCGCCACATCGAGGACCAGGGGTGGACGATCCCGCTGGGGCTCGTCCTGGGAGGCGGCCTGGGTAACGTCTTCGACCGGCTCGTGCGCGACACCGGGGGCCGGGTGGTGGACTTCATCGACTTTCACTTCTGGCCGGTGTTCAACGTGGCCGATGTGTGCATAGTCACGGGGGTACTCCTGGTGCTGCTCTTCGGGTCCCGATCGGCCTCAGAGCCGGGCCATGGATAGAGATAGAGATGTCCTCCTGGTACCCACCGGAGATGAACTAGGCCGCCGCGCCGACCTCGTGATATCCCAACGCTTGGGGCTCCCTCGGGCGGCGGTGCATGCCGCGATCAAGAACGGCGACCTCACGATAGGTGGAACCACCTTCCGCCCCTCCCGGCGGTTGGAGGCCGAGGACCGGATCGCCGGCCGGGTGTCCGTAGAGGTTGCAGGGCCACCGGAGCCCGAAGATTCGCCGGTCGACATCCGGTACGAGGACGACCATCTGCTGGTGGTCAGCAAGCATGCCGGGGTAGTGACGCACCCCGGAGCGGGGAACCGCTCCGGAACACTGGTGAATGCGTTGCTCGGCCTGGGTATCCCGCTGTCGGGTATCGATCCGGAACGACCGGGCATCGTGCACCGTCTGGACAAGGACACGTCGGGGCTGATGATCGTTGCTAAAGACGACGAGACCCACCGAGCACTGGCGGCGGCCCTCAAACGTCGTGAGATCGCGCGGACGTATCTCGCCCTGGTGCGGGGGGCGATGGATGCGCCCTCGGGGACGATCGAGGCTCCGGTTGGAAGACATCCCGTGGCTCGCCGCAAGATGGCCGTCACCCCGGAGGGGAGAGATGCCGTCACCCATTACGAGGTGATCGCCGCCGGGCAACGTTGCAGTCTGTTGAAGGTGA
The DNA here is from genome assembly GCA_046565725.1 of Actinomycetota bacterium. GTDB lineage: Bacteria > Actinomycetota > CADDZG01 > CADDZG01 > WHSQ01 > CALMBW01. The sequence goes on along the minus strand of JBKHYB010000007.1, from coordinate 6,812 downwards.
CGCTGGAGACGGGTCGCACCCACCAGATCAGGGTCCACCTCTCTCATCTCCATCACCCGGTACTGGGCGACCCCTTGTATGGAGGGCGCTCGGAACTCTCGCAGCGCCTGGGCGTACAGAGGCCGTTCCTCCACGCTTACCGGCTTGTGTTCCGGCATCCGGTCGGCGGTAAGGAGATCTCCGTCGTGGCCGAGTTGCCGGGGGATCTCCAGGCCGTTCTCGACGCGGCCGGGATCGGGTTCATCCACAACCCGGACCTGTAATCCCCAGGAAACTCACCGGTTGAAGGTCTGGATATCCACAGGCGGACCCTGACACGCTGAGGTGGTCCTCGCGGGCGGCTCCGGGCCCACCCTGATAACCGGGGTCCCCCGCGGTGGACCTTTGGACCTCCGGGACAACCGAGTGCTGCGGCGGCCCGGGAGCACGGCGACCGGCACCGGCTTGTTCCGCTAGTGGATGGTCCGGGGAGCCATTTCGGATGGATCTTGCCGGAGCGCGGGGAAGGTGGCAGCGGCAGGTGGTATCCATAGAGAGTTACAACGTTGTCATTCCCACCGGAGGCTGATCCGTACCTGTGAGTTTCGTCCACCTTCACGCCCACTCGGAATATTCGATGCTGGACGGGGCCTCACGTATCCCCGAGATGTTCGCCGCCGCGGCAGACCTGGGTATGCCCGCTTGCGCGATCACGGACCACGGGAACATGTACGGGGCCCTCGAGTTCTACAAGACCGGTTCGAAGTCGGGCGTCAAGCCGATCATCGGGATGGAGGGCTACCTGTTCGGCGGTGGGTCCCGCTTCGACAAGCCCCCCCAGCGCGAGCACAACGACAAGGTCTTCCACCTCACGTTGCTCGCCATGGACAACGTCGGGTACCGCAACCTCGTCAAGATCTCGTCCAAGGCCTGGCTCGAAGGGTTCCACTACTGGCCGCGGACCGATCACGAGCTGATCCGGGAGTACTCGGAGGGATTGATCTGCCTGTCCGGTTGCTTGTCGGCCGAGATTCCGAAGGCGATCCTCTCAGGGGACCTGAAGGCGGCGCGTAACAAGGTCGCCTGGTACCGGGAGGTCTTCGGCGATCGCTTCTATCTCGAACTGCAGGATCACGGCATCCGTGAGCAAGCCCCGCTGAACGACGAGTTGATGCGCATCGGTAAGGAGATGGGCATCTCCTGGGTCTGCACGAACGACAGCCATTACACCCACAAGGGCGATGCGACCGCACACGACGCTCTGCTCTGCGTGAACACGGGATCCGTCCTCAGCGATCCGAACCGGTTCAAATTCGATTCGGATGAGTTCTATCTGAAGTCGCCGGCAGAGATGGCCGAGAAGTTCGCACGGTGGCCCGGAGCCTGTGAAACGAGTCTCGAGATCGCGTCGCGCTGCAACGTCGAGATCTCGATGGGCAACCACATCCTTCCGCTCTATAAGGTCCCCGACGGCCAGACCCTCGACGGGTATCTGGCTCAGCTGGTGATGGAGGGATGCAAGAAGCGGTACACCGAACCGGCTCCCACCGAGGTTCGGGAGCGAGCCGAATACGAGCTCAAGGTCATCGCCGATATGGGCTTCGCTGGCTACTTCCTCGTCGTCCAGGATTTCGTGAACTGGGCCAAGGATCAGGGGATCCGGGTGGGACCCGGGCGTGGAAGCGCGGCCGGATCGATCGTGTCGTACGCGCTGGGCATCACTGAGCTCGACCCGATCCGCTACAACCTGATGTTCGAGCGATTCCTGAACCCCGAGCGGGTCGAGATGCCGGACATCGACATCGACTTCGACGAGCGCAGGCGCGGTGACGTCATCAGGTACGTGACCGAGAAGTACGGGTCGGACAGGGTCGCGCAGATCGTCACCTACGGCACCATCAAGGGCAAGCAGGCCATCAAGGATGCGGCACGGGTGTTGGGGTATCCGTACCAGGAAGGCGATCGCCTGACGAAGATGTACCCGCAGCTGATCATGGGCCGTGACTCCGGCCTGCGCAGCGCTCTGGAGACATCTCCGGAACTCAAGCAGGCGTACGAGACCGGCGGAGATACCAAGCGGATCATCGACGTTGCGCTAGGGATCGAGAACCTGAAGCGATCGGCGGGGATCCACGCGGCCGGTGTGGTGATCGGCCGTGACCCCTTGATCGAACACGTTCCGCTCAAGCGTGGCGACCACGACGAGGTCGTAACCCAGTACGACATGAAGGGGATCACCGACCTCGGCCTGTTGAAGATGGACTTCCTGGGACTGCGGAACCTCACCGTGATCGACCTGACCCGGAAGTACATCAAGATGAACCGGGGCGAAGACGTCGACGTCGACAACATGACGTTCGACGACCCGAAGGTCTACGAGATGCTGAGGCGTGGTGACTCCGACGGTGTGTTCCAGCTGGAATCCGACGGGATGCGTCGCTTGCTGGTACAGCTGAAACCGGAGCGGTTCGAGCACATCATGGCTCTTATCGCGCTCTATCGACCGGGTCCGATGGACGAGATCCCGAAGTACATCGAGCGCAAGAACGATCCCTCCAAGGTCGAGTACCTGCATCCCTCCCTGGAAGAACTGACGAAAGAGACCTACGGGGTCCTCGTCTATCAGGAGCAGATCGTCCTCATGCTGCAGATGCTCGCCGGTTACACGCCGGGCAAGGCCGACAAGGTTCGTAAGGCGATCGGTAAGAAGAACCGCGAACTGATGGCGGCCGAAGAGCCCGTGTTCATCCAGGGCTGTAAAGAGAAGGTCGGGATGACCGAGGAGCAGGCAAAGAGGCTGTGGGGTCTGATCCAGCCGTTCGCCGACTACTCGTTCAACCGCGCCCACAGCGCCTGCTACGCATACATCGCGTATCAGACGGCGTGGCTGAAGGCTCATTACCCGATCGAGTACGTCGCGGCTCTGCTCACGTCCGTCAAGGATCGCAAGGACGACAAGCCGAAGTACCTGGCGATGGCGCGCCGCATGGGGATCGAGGTTCAGCTGCCCGACGTGAACACCTCGGATGTGGATTTCACGCCGGTCAAGGATTCGATCCGCTTCGGTCTGTCTGCCGTGCGCGGCGTAGGCGAGAACGTGGTCATGAAGATCATCGAGGCTCGGAAAGCCAAAGGCGATTTCACCTCGTTCTTCGATTTCTGCAGGAAGGTCGACTACGTCTGTCTGAACCGTAAGACCGTCGAGTCGTTGATCTGGGCGGGCGCCTTCGAAGCCCTAGGGCACACGCGAAGGGGATTGCTGGACGTCTTCGAAGGGTCACTCGCGGCGATCATCGATCAGAAGCGCCGGGAGGCGGAAGGCCAGAACTCGCTCTTCGGTTCCATCGGGGACAGCGACGTCGAGGCTCACGACCCTCCCGTCGGGATGCAGGAACACGACAAGAAGCTCCTCCTTGCGAAAGAGAAGGAGATGCTTGGCGTCTACGTGTCCGATCACCCGCTGCTGGGCGTCGAGGGTCTCTTGAGCCGCATGTGTGACTGTCCCATCTCGGGCCTCGACGGACGCCAGCCAGGGGAGCAGGTGAAGATCGGCGGGCTCGTTGCCTCCGCCACCCGGAGAGTGACGCGGCAGGGCGGCATGATGCTCACCCTCGACGTCGAGGATCTGTCGGGAGCCACTGTCGAGGTCATCCTCTTCCCGAAGGTCTACGAGAAGTACTCGATGGTGGCGGTGACCGACAGGATCCTGCTGATCTCCGGACGCGTCGACCGCGATGCGCGTGACGATTCGGTGAAGCTGATCGCTTCGCAGGTCCACGAACCCAAGCTTGGCGAGGATCACCCTCTCGAGATCAAGATCCCGGCGGATTCCTGCACGCCGAAGATGGTGGCGTCTCTCAAGGAGGTGTTGGCGAGTCATCCCGGATCCACCCAGGTGTTCCTGCACCTTCGTAAGGACATGGAGCGATCCGTGGTGATGCGCCTCGGCTCCGAATTCTGGGTCGATACCACCAACGGTCTCTATGCCGAGCTGAAGATGCTCCTTGGACCGGATGCGCTGGCGGCGTCTTAGAAGGCGGCTCCGAGTCGGGCAAGGTCTGTGAGATCGGTGACGCCGCGAGCCGATGCCTCGAGCTGGAATTCCATCACTTGGTCGGGCTCTTTGCCGATCATCTGTCGGGCTTTCGAAGGCAAGGGCTGCGCTGCAGCCTCGCGTGATCCCCATAGGTAGATGGCTCCCCACCGATCCGTTTCGGGATCCGACACCCATAGCTTCAGAGCGAGACCTTCGACGGCCGAGAATGCGTCGACCGATTCTTCGGCGAGGTAGGTCCGCAGCTCTTCGATCGATGTGTTTGAACCCTCGAGGTTCCACAGCACGATGCGTACGTACATCGCACGACATTAGTGCTTATCCTTCGGAGCCGTGAAACGCGCAGTGCTTCTGGTCGGTGTCGTGACGCTGTTGTTCTCGTCCGCTTGTGTGGGAGGCGAGGACGCGGACGCGCCCTCAGATCCTGCGGACCCCAAGGGAAGCGATCGCGTTGTGTCGCGTCGGCTGCCGTGCGAAGGCATCGACCGGATGATCGAGCGGGCACGACGGGGTTGGGTTCCGATACGGGCTCATGACATCGCCCTGCTCCCGCGGGAACCGAACTACATAGGAAGCGCGGCCAAGCCCGTCCATACGGGCCCATGGGATTTCCTGGCCGAGGTCCCGTTGCTGTTCTACGGGCCCGGTGTGGTGGAGCGAGCGCGGATCGACCGCGCGGTGACCCTCGCCGATGTGGCTCCGTCGATCGCCGAGATGATCGGCTTCGACTTCGACGCCCCCGACGGGAGATCGATCGTCTCCGAACACCTGACCGGACGCAAGCCGGAGCTCGTGGTGACCATCGTCTGGGACGGAGGCGGGTGGAACGCCTTGCGCGAACACTCGAACCGCTGGCCCGTGCTGAGGCACATCATGGAGCGAGGGCTCGCCTTCACCGGGGCCGAGATCGGGTCCACCCCTTCGAACACGCCGCCCATCCACACGACGATCGGGACCGGCGCGTTCCCGAGGACGCACGGTATCCCGGCCGTGAAGATGACACTTGCGGACGGGTCCTACGTCGACCCCTACGAGGGCCATGATGCCGATGCGGTCAAGGTTCCGACGCTTGCGGACCTGTACGACGTCGCCACCGAGAACCGGGCGGTGGTCGGACTCGTGGCCACGGTGAACTGGCATCTGGGGATGGTCGGTCACGGCCTCAACCATCCTGGAGCAGATGCTGACCTGGCTCTGCTGATGAACGACCGTGGCGAGTCGTACGGGAACCCGTCCGTGTACCGCGTGCCCCCCGCCACAGGAGGCTCCTTGCCGGACGAGGCGGGGACGCTGGATGCGGTCGACGGAGCGAGGGACGGTCGCTGGATCGGTCATGACCTCACCGATGTGGCCACGCGGTATGCCAGTCCGGCGTACGTCTCCTATCAACAGCGCGTTATCGAGAGCTTCATCCGAACGCACGGCATGGGGCGCGATGGCGTCGCCGATCTGCTCTACACGAACCTCAAGTCGATCGACGATGCCGGGCACCGGTGGGGGATGACGTCACGGGAGACCGGCGAGGTCATCGCAGCCTCGGATCGTGCGCTGAGACGCCTGCTGTCGTTCCTCGATCGAGAGGTGGGCGAAGGACGTTGGGTCATCGCTCTCACGGCGGACCACGGGCAGACCTTGTACCCGAACGAGTCCGGTGGCTGGCCGATCGGGGGGGCCGAACTGCGAGGCGATGCGAATGACGCTCTGGACCGCAACGACGACGGTAAGGACCTCATTACCCGGATCACCTCGGCCGGCGCCTTCGTAGCCGAGGACCAACTCGCTCCGAACGATCTAACGATGAAGGAAGTCGGACGCTGGTTCGTCGGCTACACGGCAAGCGAGAACCTCAAAGAAGGGGCCAAACTCCCAACCTCCTGGCGCGAGCGCAAGGACGAGCGCTTGTTCGACGCGGCCGTGATCCGGGATGACACGGCGATCCTGGGATGCCGCCGCTAGCCGTAACCGAGCTCGTGGAGCCGGTCCTCATCGATGCCGAAGTGATGGCCGATCTCGTGAAGCACCGTCGTACGGACCTGCTCTTTGATCTGCTGCGGGGTTCGTGCGAGTCGCGTGATCGGGCCGCGGAAGATCGAGATCTTGTCGGGCAGGGCTCGGTCGTAGAGGCCCCTGCCGGTGAGCGGGACCCCGTGGTAATACCCGAGCAGCGTGTCTCCCGGAGAGAGCTCCCGCAGCAGCTCCGCCGCCGGCTCGTCCTCCACGACGATCTCGACGTTGCTCATCATCGCCAAGATCTCGTCGGGCAGCGAATCGATCGCCTCCGCCACCAACCCTTCGAACCCCGCTTCGTTCACCCCCCGACGTTACCCGCCTCCCAGGCCTAGTCCCGGTCCTGGTCCGGTTCCGCTCCGGGGTTGCGAGTGCGGACGGGGGCACGCTCGCTCTCGGCCTTCGGTTCTCGCCTTCGGCATCGAACCTCTCGGCCTCCGCTCCCTCGCTCTCCGGCCGGGGGGCCCTCCGGGCCGCCGCCGGCCTCCGAGAGGCCCCCTTACCGCACCCGCACCCCTCCGCTATCAGCGCTGCGCTTGGTTCGGGCCCCAGATCCTTGTGTCCCGGCTCTGGTTCCGTGGAACTTCCGGTTTCCGGAAGTTCTGTGGTCTGTAAGGACGTCGGCTGGGTTAGGGGGTGTCGTCGGCTGTGATCATCACGCGGTGGGGGAAGGGGATCTCGATGTTCGCTTCGTCGAACGCAACCTTGATGCGCTCGCGCAGCTCGCGGCCCACCTCCCACTGCTTGGCCGGTTTCGTGTCCACGATGATCC
>JBKHYB010000006.1:0-14895 GCA_046565725.1 Actinomycetota bacterium | reverse complement strand
TCGGCGTCTCGCTGGGTCCGCTGCGCGAACCGCGACAGCATCGTGGGCCAACCCTGTTCGTAACCTCTGCGGAGGACCGCTCCGCGCTCCCCCAGTCGCTCCCACCCGCGATGCTCGAGCCTCACGTCGGTGCCGTCGTCGACAGCGATGAAGGTGACCTCGACCTCCGTCGGGGGGACGTCTTCCAGGTTGGGTTTCCAGGAGAAGACGACTCGACCGGGAGGCTCCCATTCCAGCACCTTGCCCCACTCCCCTTTCGTCCCGTCCGACATGACCTCGTAGATCGACCCGCCGGGGTGCGCCTCGAACACAAGTTCAGTCACCGTCACTCTGCCTTCGAAGGTGTCGGCCGCGATCGAATGGGTGTGCAGCGGCCACCACGTTCCCATACCGACCGTGAAGAGCTCGAAGGCTGCCTCTGGATCGATACCGACCACCACCGATCGCACGACCGGCTCCACATCGCTCGCCCCGATCTCAACTGCCATCCTTGCCTCCCGTTCTCCCGGTCCGCCTTCCGGCTGCCTCGGCGAAGGCGCCCATGGCGTCCGTCCACATCCGATCCGCGTAAGCCCGGAGCTCCTCGACCCCAGCGGGACGGATCGAATACAGGCGGCGGGTCCCATCCCTGCGCTCGTCCACGAGGCCCGCCGTCTTCAGAACCTTGAGGTGCTGGGACACCGCCGGCCTGCTCACCGGCATGCGCCCAGCGATCTCGCCAACCGCACGCGGTCCGGGACGCAGCAGTTCGAAGATGTGCCTGCGCGTCGGATCGGCAAGTGCCTCGAGGATCGCTCCGTGTCCCATGACGGCCTTCTGTTGGTTTCTATACTTCGTAAGTATCTACTTACCGTAAGTTACCACTTACCACAGGGCGCGACAAGTCCCCGGGACCGATCGGGCTGGGGCCTCAGTCCCCCGAGGTGGGAGACGGGGACGGGGAAGGCGAGGGAGCGGGACGGTCGGACACCGCCGGACTAGTGGGAACCCGCACGTCTATGTAAGCGACCGAGCGTCCTTCCGCCGCGAGACGCTCGAGCAGCACCTTCAAGACCTCGTTCTTGTCGTGGATGTTCTCGGCCGCGCCGTAACGGATCACGGTGCCGCTGCGGAGCGAGAAGCTGATCCGCTCGACGGTGGGGGCGAAGACTCCGGACACCTCGCGGACCAAGTTGCGCGGGAGTCCCCTGAAAGCCTCGAGGGCCGCGGTGGCCTCCTCTGTCATCAACCGCAGGCCGGGTTCGATGTCCCCTACCTCGACACCGGCCAGAACCGGAAGTCCCTCGACCGCCTCGCCGGTCTGCAGGACGTTGCCCTCCGCATCGATCGTCCAGCGCGCGGCCCCCAATGAAAGCAGGAGAGCCGGCTTGCGCTCCTCAACCCTTATGCGAACGGTTCCGGGCAGCATCCGATCAACGTCGGCGTCGGCTACCCACGGAAGGGTCTCGACCCGGGCGGCAACCTCGTCGGTGGGAAGCAGCAGGAGGTTCTGTGGCTCGGTGAGAAGTCCGGCAGCGTCGGCTACCTCTTGTTCGGAGGTATGCCGGGCGCCGAGGACCTTGATGCTCCTTACCTCCAACAATGGCGAGAAGAACATCGTCCACGCGACGAGGATCATCCCGACGACGACAACGGCAACGACCAGCGCGCGCCGCCTCTTGCCCCTCGCCACCGCAGCCCTCCGCCGGGAGATGCGCGGATCCGTGTTCACCCGCCTGGGTGCTCTTTCGCTCATCGTTCGTTCACGTCGAAGTGACCGACAAACCTGATCTCTGGCTCTAACTCGATCCCGAAGGTAGCTCGGACCTTCGCTCTGACCGCCTCCACGAGGTCCTTGACGTCCTGAGCCTTTGCGCCCTCGGACGCTATGAAGAAGTTCGCATGGAGCGTGGATACGTGCGCTCCTCCCACGGAGAATCCCTTCAGGCCCGCTGCTTCGACCAGCCGGCCGGCGGAATCGCCCTCGGGGTTCTTGAAGACGCTGCCCGCGTTCTGGAGTGCTCCCGGCTGGGTCGCGGCGCGATGTTTGCGGTACCTCTCCATCCGGTCCAGGATCGCGTCGGGTGCGTCGCGTGTGCCCGTGAAGCGGGCTTCGAGGACCAGGTCGTTGTCCGTGAGACCGGATCGACGGTACGAGTAACCGAGGTCGGATGCGTCCACCTCTTCGACCGCCATCCGGTCGAGCCGCCACAGCGTGACGCGCTGCAAAACGTCTGCGAACTCTCCCCCGTGCGCGCCGGCGTTCATCTTCACGCCGCCCCCCACCGAGCCCGGGATCGAGATCATCCACTCGAACCCGCTTAGACCTCTCCGTGCTGCCCAATTGGCCAGCCGGGGCATGGTCGTCGACGACCCGGAGACGAGCCCGTGGGCGCCCACATCGTCCCAGGGCTCGATCCAAGAGAAGGACGCGCCGAGACGCACGACGATGCCGGGGAACCCATCGTCCGAGATCACGAGGTTGGATCCTCGGCCGAGGACGAGCACCGGGATACTTGTGCGATCCTCGCGAGCCGACATCGCCTCTCCTAGGAGGCGCAGATCATCGGCGCTCTCCGGTTCTACGTACAGAGCGGCCGGCCCACCCAACCGATAGGTCGTGAAACGAGAAAGGCTCAGGTTCGGTATGCAACGACCGCGGAAACCAGCCGCTCCCAACTGGTCCGCAAGGGGGCTCAGGTTCATTCGAAGGGAGCCGTCCTCGCCAGGAACTCGTCGCCGATGGTCGTGACGTCCCCGGCCCCCAGGGTGAGCAGCACATCGCCCGGTCTGGCCGTATCGACGAGGTAGCGGATCAGGTCGTCGCGGTGTGGGAGGTACGCAACCGGGCGTCCGGGGAACGATGCGGTCACCGCGTCCGCGATGAGCTTCCCACTGACCCCGGGAACGGGTTCCTCCCCCGCGCCGTAGACGTCCGTGAGGACGATCCGATCGGCATCCGAGAACGCCTCTCCGAAGTCGCGGGCCAATGCCAGGGTTCGCGAATAACGATGCGGCTGGAAGACTGCGATGACCCTGCTCCAAGGACCGGGCCGGGCCGCCGCCAAGGTAGCCCTGACCTCCGTTGGATGATGTGCGTAATCGTCGACCACGGTGATCTGATTGACGCGTCCTCTGATCTGGAAACGGCGCTCGACCCCTCTATAGGCACCGAGACCTGCGGCTATCTCGTCTAGTCCAAGGTCGATCGCGACGCAAGCGGCCGCAGCCGTTACGGCGTTGGCGACATTGTGCTCTCCAGGAACCTTGAGTTCCACCTCGGTACTGCCCTCAGGAACGTGCAAGGTGAACGAGATGCCCTCATGATGTGGCCGGGTATCGGACGCCCACACTTCACCGCCCGGGCCGGTTCTGATCGAACGCCCGGCACCGGAGCTCTGGACTAGTGCTTCCTCATCGACAGGCACGACCACTGTTCCATCGGCAGGTCCCGACGCGACGAAGCTCTCGAAAGCGTCGTGCAACTCCTCGTAGGAGGACCAATGGTCGACGTGGTCCATCTCGATGTTCGTAACGATCGCGATGGTCGGTTTCAACAACAGGAAAGACCCATCGCTCTCGTCCGATTCGGCAACGAGAAGATCGGTGCTGCCGGCGCGCGCGTTCGTACCCACGTCGTTAAGACCAGCTCCGATCAGGTAGGTGGGATCGAGCCCGGCGCGACGTAGCACGGTCGCGATCATCGACGTGGTGGTCGTCTTGCCGTGCGTACCCGAGACGATCAAAGACCGGAACCCCTCGGTGAGAGTGGCGAGCGCCGCACCGCGCGCTAGGACGGAGATCTTCAACTCGATGGCTCGGCGGTATTCCGGGTTCGACTCCGGTATCGCCGAGGACACGACCACGAGCTCGGCACCTTCGACGTTGACGGCGTCGTGCCCGATCGAGACCGAAGCGCCCATCGCCTCGAGCATCGTCGCCGCTCTCGAACCCTTCAGATCCGACCCGGACACCTCATACCCGCGCTCTATCAGCACCTTCGCTATGGCGGACATGCCGGCTCCGCCGATCCCGATGAAGTGGACGCGTCGGAGTCCTTCCAGGATCATCCGACGACCTCCCTGACGACGTCCGCTAGGCGCCGGGCCGCGTCTGGACGGGCGACGCTGAGAGAAGCTTCACTCATACGGACAAGTCTCCCAGGGTCCGCGAGGAGCGCGCCCACGACTTCCGCCAGGCGGCCTCCGGTGGTCTCCTGGTCGTCCAGGACGAGGGCCGCTCCCGCCTCCTTCAGCACCTCGGCATGCCTCTCCTGCTGGCGATCGCGGTGATGTGGGTAAGGCACTATCACCGCAGGCAGACCCATCACGCACAGCTCGGCCACGGTCGTCGCCCCACCGCGGCAGACGGCCACATCCGCTACGGCATAGGCCGACACCATGTCTTCGATGAATGCCACCGGTTTATAGACGGCGCTGGGGATGTCTGCAGCAGTACTCAGGACCGACGTGAGTGAGTCCCGCCCCGTGATGTGGAGTATCTGGACGTCCTCGCGGGCCGCCCACAGTCGCGCCAGCTCTACCGTAGCTTCGTTGACCCGCCGGGCGCCGAGGCTCCCACCGAAGACGAGGACGATCGAACGGTCCACCGACAATCCCATCTCGGTAAGTGCCGCCCCCTTGAGGGATTGCCTGTTCACCGTCAAGAAGCGTTGCATCACCGGATTGCCCGTGAACACGCCTTTGGGGCCTGCTTGTTCGAGCGTCTGCCCGAACGACACCGCAAGACGATCGGCGAAGGGCTTGCTGACCCTGTGGGCGAGACCCAGGACGATGTTCTGTTCGTGTAGCACGACCGGGACGCCGAGCGATCGTGCCGCCAGACATGTCGGCAGGCTCACGTACCCACCCATCCCGACGACAACATCGGGTCCGAAACGTTTGAGCGTTGCCCTGACATCGAAGACGGCGCGAAGGGCGCGCGCTCCCACGAGCGGCAACAAGTGAGGACGGGATCTATCGAAACCCTGCACCTCTATGGTCGCTAGGTCGAAGCCGGCGGCAGGTACGAGGCGAGCCTCGATCCCACGGGTGGTTCCGACGAAGAGGAGATCGGTCTCCTTGCCCAGCTGCTGCGCGAGGGCGATGGCCGGATTGACGTGCCCGGCCGTCCCGCCTCCTGCGATGGCGACCTTCATCTACTCGTGCTAGGTCGTTTCCCGTGACGTCCCTGGATCGCGATGTTCACGAGGATCCCCATGCATGCAAGCGTGATCACGAGGGATGTGCTGCCGAAGGACACCAGAGGTAAGGGCACGCCGGTGATCGGGAGGGACGCCGTGACGGCGCCCATGTTCACCAGCGCCTGAAGGGCGATCCACAAGGTGATGCCCGAAGCGATCAGCATCCCGAAGCGATCCTTAGCCCGTTGCGCGGTCTTCACTCCTAGATAGACGAGGAAGGCGAACGTACCGACGACCGTGAAGGTGCCCACCAGACCCATCTCCTCCCCGAGGATCGCGAAGATGAAGTCGGTGTGGGCATTCGGCACGTAGAGCCACTTCTGCCTGCTGGCACCCAGACCCACCCCGAACCATCCTCCGGAACCGAGAGCGATGAGCGACTGGATCGTCTGGTATCCGTTCTTCAGCGGGTCGCTCCAAGGATCCATGAAGGCGAGGATCCTCGCCCTGCGGTAGTCCTCCATGAGAGCGGCAGCCAGCGCCAACCCCGTCCCACCCACGCCGAGCGGAAGGAGATAGCGCAAGGGAGCCCCCGCGACGAACAGCATGCCCATCCCGATGGCGCCGACGAGCAACGTCGTCCCAAGGTCCGGCTGAAGCATGATCAGACCCGAATAGATCACCAAGACCGGCAACATCGGGATCAACGTGTGCGACAGCTCCTCGAAGGTTTCTTCCTTCTTACGCGAGAAGACGTCTGCGGCGAAGATCACCAGTGCCAGCTTGGCGAGCTCGGACGGCTGGAACGAGAACGGCCCCAACGGGATCCAGCGCGCGCTCCCCCCGGCAACCACGCCGACGCCAGGGATCAGGACGAGAACAAGCATGCCCATGGTTGCGATCAAAAGAGGGATCGAAACCTTGCGCAGATGTCTGTAATCGAGGCGGAGGAAGAAGACGAATGCGACCAGCCCTATCACCGCGCCGATCACCTGCCGTTTGAAGTACATGAAAGAGGAGCCGTAGGTAGCGAAGGACGACACCGAACTGGCCGAAAGGATCATCACGAGGCCGAGAAGGACGAGCAGACCCGTCACTACCGAAAGCAGCACGGCGGGATGTCCGAAGGATAGGGGCGTCGCGGTCGAACGGCTCTTGGACGCAGCCCGTCGCCTACTGCCGATCGCGCTGCTACGCGTTGCCACCGCTCGCCTCCCTCCGGGTCTCTCCGACCAACGTCCTCACGCGCCGGGCGAAATCGTCACCACGGGCTGCGTAGCTGTCGTACATGTCTAGGCTCGCACACCCAGGTGAAAGTAAGACGGATCCTCCGGCTATAGATCTGGCAGAAGCTTGTCGAACGGCGGCCTCCATATCGGCCACGATCTCGACATCAACGAGACCATCGAAGACCTTGGCGACCTCATCCGCGGCTTCTCCTAAGGCGATAACCGCCGTCACCGGAGGCACGGTGGCAGCCAGAGCCGTGAGGTCGATGCCTTTGCTGCGGCCACCGGCGATCAGCACGACGTCCTTAAGACCTCGCACGGCTGCCAGCGTCGCGTGGGGGTTGGTCGCCTTGGAATCGTCGATGTAGACCACCCCATCGTGGCGTGCGACCACCTCCAGGCGGTGGCGCAACGGCTCGAAGCCCTCGATCGCCCGGAGCACGGCGGTTCGTTCGATGCCGTAGTCGAGGGCGGCGGCTGCAGCGGCCAGGGTGTCCTCCAGGCCCGCGACCCCCTGCAACGGGAGCCGGGCGGCATCGATCAGCTCTTCACCCGCAACCACGAGCATGCCGTCGGAGACGCCCGCTCCCCCTTCCGGGAGATGGTCCGGCGCGAAAGGGATGCGTCTGGACGGAACGGTTCCGGCGATCTGGGCGCACCGCTCATCGGCCGCAGCGAAGACGAACGCGTCGGTGCTGGTCTGGTTCTCGGCGATGCGGGCCTTGGCGGCAGCGTAGGCGTCGATCGAGCCGTGCCAGTCCGTATGGTCCTCCGCGATGTTCAACAGAACCGCGACGCGGGGCCGGAAGCTTTCGATCGTGGCCAGCTGGAAGCTCGACACCTCCAGAGCGATCGCCCCGCCTTGCGGAACCTGGGAGATCGCGTCTATCAGCGGCAGACCGATGTTCCCGGCAGCCAAGGATGGGATACCGCTCCGCTCGAGCATCGACGCCAGTAGAGAGGTCGTCGTCGTCTTCCCGTTCGTACCGGTCACGGCCAGCAGGTCGCAACGTGCAAGCCGGAAGGCCAATTCGATCTCGCTCCAGACCCGCACACCCGAAGCCATCAGCGCTCGTACCACCTCGCTGGTGGGCGGGATACCGGGGGAAACGATCGCAAGATCCGCCCCGATGCGCTCGAGGTCGTGTCCTCCGATCTCCACCTCGGCCCCCAGGGCCCGCAACCTCTCCGCTCGTTCGGACAGGAGCGGAGACGCTCCTGCCTCCGTCACCTTCACCTTGGCTTCGAGTTCGAGCAGTGCCTGAGCCGCGGCGAACCCACTCGCGCCGAGGCCAACCACCAGAACCCTTCGGCCTGCGAATGAGATCAACGGAAGAGATCCTTGTAGAGGAAGTCCGCGTAGAACAGTCCCAGGCCGAACGCCGTCGAGAGCCCGGACAGCACCCAGAAACGAACGATCACCGTGAACTCCGGCCACCCCGCCAGTTCGAAGTGATGGTGGATCGGAGACATCAAGAACACACGTTTGCCCGACTTCTTGAAGACGGCCACCTGGATGATCGCCGACAGCGTCTCGACCACGTAGAGGCCGCCCAGCAGCAACAGCAGCAGCTGTGTGTTCAGAAGGATGGCCAGCACGGCCATGGCCCCACCCAGCATCAGCGACCCGGTGTCCCCCATGAAGATCTTCGCCGGCGCGGTGTTCCACCACAGGAAGCCGGTTACCGCTCCGAAGAGGGCGGCCGCGACCAGCGCCAGGTCGAACGGATCGGTGCCGCTCTCGGCGATGTCGTAGAACCCCTGGTGACGGAACTGCCAGAAGGCGATGATGACGAACGAACCGAAGACCGGAGCTGCCGTCCCCGACGCCAGTCCGTCCATGCCGTCGGTGAGATTGACCCCGTTGGACGCGGCCGCAATCATCACGAACGCCCACAGATAGAAGAGCGCGCCGAGGTCTATCGCCGTCGACCGGAAGAATGAGATGTCCGTACCGACCTCCACGACCTCGATCGCGAAGTAGGCGAAGACGAGACCTATCGTGACTTGACCGAGGAACTTCGCCCTGCTCTGCAGACCCAGCGAGCGAGACTTGTAGACCTTGATGAAATCGTCGATGAAGCCGAGTGCCCCAAGCGCGACGATCGTGCAGATCGCGAGGACCCCCGAGTCCCTGAACGGAGCGGTGAAGCCCTCGGTACCGATGTGGCCCAGCACGTAGCCGAGCACGGCACCGACCAGGATCACAAGACCACCCATCGTCGGCGTTCCGCGTTTCTCGTAGTGAGCCTTAGGTCCTTCTTCGCGTATCAGCTGTCCCCAGCCACGCTTACGGATCCGTTTGATGGCCCACGGGGTGCCGAACAGCGAAACCAACAGGCCGACCATCCCCGCGATCAGTATCGAGGTCATCCGGCCCAACCTCGTTCCGAGAGGACCTCACGAGCGACGATCCGGTCGTCGAACGGGATCGTGCGATCGGCGAACTGCTGCCCCGTCTCGTGACCCTTCCCCGCGATCACGACGACATCGCCGTCTTTCGCTGCGGCGACCGCGTACTCGATCGCGGCGCGCCTGTCGACGTGAACGGCATCGGGTCCCTCGGCGCGCACCGTGCCCACGCCCTCCAGGATCTCGCCGATGATCGCCTCAGGGTCTTCGCTCCGAGGGTTGTCCGACGTCACGACGACCACGTCGGCGTTGCGAGCGGCTGCCATGCCCATGAGGGGGCGCTTGCCGCGATCCCGGTCACCACCGGCTCCGAAGACCGCTATGACCCTGCCCCCACGAGCCGAAGCGAGTCTGCGAGCCGCCACGAGAACGTTGTCGAGCGAGTCGGGCGTGTGGGCGTAATCGACCACCACGGAGAAGGGTTGACCGAGATCGATCGCCTCGAAGCGGCCCGGGACGGCCTCGAGGTTCCGGATCCCCGCCTCCACCGCGCTCAGTTCGATCCCCACCTGGAGGGCCAGCGACGCCGCTGCGAGACAGTTGGACACGTTGAAGGGCCCCACCAACGAGGTTTCGATCTTGCAGCTTCCCTCTGGTGCCTCGAGCGTGAACACGCTGCCGGCCGCGCCCATCTCGATGTCTACGGCACGGAGGTCGGCTGCCTCCGAAGACCCGAACGTGCGCATCGGTATCGTCGCCCACTCCCGGATGCGTTCCCCGTAGGGATCGTCGACGTTTATCGAGCCGCACCGAGAGCGCTCCGGTTCGAACAACGACCGCTTCGCGAGGAAGTAATCCTCGAGCGTCGCATGGAAGTCCAGATGGTCCTGAGTGAGGTTGGTGAAGCCTGCGGCGGCGAAGCGAACCCCATCCACCCGGTTCAGCACCAGAGCGTGGCTGGTCACTTCCATGGCTACCGAGTCGATGCCCCGGTCGCGCATCTCTGCGAAGAGCAGTTGAAGGTCGACCGACTCCGGCGTCGTACGGACCCCGGGTCGCACCTCGTCTCCAGGTGGGTTTCGATGGTGCCTATCAACCCAGGCGTCCGCCCCGCGGCAACGAGGATCGACTCCACGAGGAAAGCGGTCGTCGTCTTGCCGTTAGTGCCGGTGATCCCCACGATCGTCAGGGCATCTGCCGGTCGTCCCAGCGCGGCTGCAGCCAGCAGCGGCATCGCGGCGCGTACGTCTCGGACCACCAGCTCCGGCACCCCCGCTCCCACGGGGCGCTCGACGACCAGGGCAGCCGCACCTGAAGCCACCGCCTCGGGAGCGTGGTCGTGTCCATCGCTGGTGTGTCCCGGGACGCAGAAGAACAGGTCGCCGGGGGCTACTCGTCTGCTGTCGTAAGCGACCGACGACACGGTCACGGAAGTGTCGCCCTCGACCTGCACGAGGAGGTCGCCGGCAGCCTCTGCCAGGCCGGTCAGCTTGGATCGGTTTGTGCTCATCCGATGAACCTTAGTCGTGGGCGACGGGGCCTCTGGCCTGTTCTGCTTCTATGACCTTCGCGGCCTTCTCGGCGTTGCCCTGGGGGGCCACCCCGAGCTGCCTCAGAGCGAACTCCGTTATCGCCTGGAAGGTCGGCGCTGCGGTCGAGCCGCCCCAGATCGGGGAAGGCTCGTCCAGCGTCACGAGGACCACGACCTTCGGATCGCTGACCGGAGCGAAGCCGGCGAACGATCCGATGTAGGAGTTGCCGTAACCGCCGGTCGGGAGAGCCTTCTGCGCGGTGCCGGTCTTACCGGCCACCTCGAAGCCGGGGATCTGCGCTTCGATACCGGTTCCCTTCTCGACCACCCTGTGCAGCATCTTCTGCAATAGCTTCGCCGTCTCCTCACTGAAGATCCGGCGCGTGCGTGGAGTCGACGACGGGGTGATCTCTCCCGTGCCGTCCATCGTCGAATGGAGCAACTTCGGTTCCGTCCAGATGCCGTCGTTGGCGATCGCCGAGTACGCCGCTGCCATCTGTACGGGGGTAACCGCGATCCCCTGGCCGATCGGCAAGGTTGCGATCGTCGTCCCGGACCACAGCTTGCGCGGCAGCACGATCCCGGATGCTTCTCCCGGGAAGTCGAGACCCGTTTCTCTACCGAACCCGAAACGGCGTATCCACGAATCCAACAGCTCCTCGCCGAGGTCCAGACCGATCTTGATCGTTCCCACGTTGGAGGACTGCTCGAGGATCTTTGCCACCGTCATCTGCTCGGTCGGGTGCGAATGCGAGTCGTTGAACACGCGATCGAGGTACTGGAACGCGTCGGGAACCGTGTAGACGGAGCGGGGGGTGACCACGCCCTCTTCCAACGCCGCGGCCATGGTTACGACCTTGAAGGCGGATCCCGGCTCGTAGACATCGGTCAGTGCACGGTTGCGTTGCGACTCCTGCGAGGCCTTCGAATAGTTGTTCGGATCGAAATCGGGAACGTTAGCGATCGCGAGGATCTCGCCGGTCTCGGGCTGCATGACGATCGCCGTGCCGGCCTCCGCCTTGTACCGTTCAACGGCATCGGCCAGGGTCAGCTCCGTGTAGTACTGCAGTTCCTTGTCGATCGTGAGGAACAAAGATCGACCGGGCCGCGGCGGCTCGTATGAGAACTCCGCTTGAGGCAGCGGCCGACCGGTCGGGTCCTGTTCGAGGGTCATATGGCCGGCGGTCCCCTCGAGGATCTCTTGATACTGGGATTCGACCCCGGAATGAACGGTGCCGTCGAGGTTGACGAAGCCCAGTACGTGACTCGCCAGCTTCCCTTCCGGGTAGTAACGCTTGGGCTCGTCCTTCAGGTACACGCCGGGAACCGCGAGGCGGCGGATCTTGCCGGCGATGTGTGGTTCTACCTGATGCGCGAGGACCTCGAAGCGAGACCACGACGGGGTTCCCTGCAGCAGCGGCAGCAGTTCATCCACCTCTTTGTTGAGCACCGGCGCGAGGGCTTGGGCCGCTGCAACCGGATCCTCTACATGCTCCGGGTCTGCGAACACGAGCTTGAGATCGACCGATATCGCAAGGGGTTCGCCCGTGCGATCGAAGACGGTTCCACGCCGAGCCGGGAACGGGATGTCACGTTGCCGTTGGTCGGCAGCGATCCGCGCATACTCCGGGGCTTCGACGATCTGCAGGACGAAGAGACGAGCGACCATCGCTCCGAAGGCGATCACCAACAGGAAGAACATCGCGACCAGGCGGCTCGGGCTCTTGGAGCGGGTCCGGCCCCCTCGCCGACGCATCCCGCCGGCCACCACCTTCAGCCCTGCACCGGTTGCTCGCTGCTGGGAACGCCTCCCGGCCTGCTGCGAACCCCGGCGAGAAGAAGGGGCCACCCTCGAACGAGAGGCCCCTCTGGTGGAACGCGTACCCGTCGTGCGGCCGCTCAAGGAGACACCCCTCCGAGCTCTCCCGCTGCGGTGCCGCTACCCGGCAGTAACTCGGGCGTCTGTTCCTGAGCGAGGAAGTCGCTACCCCGCGTCTTGACGTTCGCGACGATGTAGCTGATCCGCTTCGGTTGAACCATCCCGAGCTCTTCCATCGCTACCTGCTCGATGCGTTCCTTGGAGGAGAGTTTCGCCACCTTCAAGACCAAGCGCGCGTGCTCGGTCTCGGCCGAGGCGATCTCGCGTCGGAGGGTGTCCATCTTGAAACCGGTCTGTGCCAGCACCACCTGCTCGAGAAGAACGGCGAAGACCGTGGCTATCACGAGGATGGACCCGAGCACGAGCATCGGAGCGATCCTCCGAGAGGTCGAACGCTTTATCAGTCCGTTCCTCTTGGAACGCACCACCCTCAGGTGATGGCGGCCACCGGCCGTCTTGGCAGTCTTGGTCGCCTTGGTCGCCTTGGCGCGCGCCGACGCGCTGCGGGTGGTCATGCCGACACCATCCGGTCCTGATCGAGCTTCTCGGCGACCCTGAGCTTCGCGGAACGAGCGCGCGGGTTGCGTTCGATCTCCTCTTGCGTAGGGATCACCGGGCGACGCGTAACCACCCTCAAACTCGCCTTGGAACCACACACGCACACCGGGAAGCCGGGAGGACACTCGCACCCCTTGGCAGCCTCGTTGAAGAAGCGCTTGACCCTTCGGTCCTCCAGTGAGTGATAGGAGATCACCGCGATCCGTCCACCCGGTTCGCACGCGTCCTTAGCTGCCGGCAGAACCTCGTCGATCTCACGCAGTTCGTCGTTCACCTCGATACGGAGGGCCTGGAATGTGCGACGAGCCGGATGAGGTCCCGAGCGCCGCGCAGGAGCAGGGATCGCTTCCTTCACGATGTTCGCGAGGGCAGCGGTCGTTGCCACTGGACGACTCTTCACTATCGCCCGCGCGATCCTGCGGGCGAATCTCTCTTCCCCGTAATCGCGGATGATCCGCTCGAGCGCGGAAGCGTCGTACGTGTTCACGACGACATCCGCTGAGAGTCGGGCACCTGGATCCATCCGCATGTCGAGAGGTCCGTCGTCACGGAAGGAGAACCCCCGAGCCGCCTCATCCAGTTGGGGTGAGGAAACTCCAAGGTCGAGTAAGACTCCGCGAACCGACGCAATCCCGAGTCGTTCCAGGACGGCCGCGAGGTTCGAGAAACCGTCACGAACGAGAGCAAGGCGCCCCTGATCCGCGGCGAGGTCGGTCCGACACGCCTCCAAGGCCCCTGGGTCCCGATCGATCCCAACGAGGAAGATGTCTGGATAGTCGGCGAGAAGACGGCGGGCGTGTCCACCACGTCCGAGCGTGCAGTCGACCACGACGCCACCACTCTCGAGCGCGGGACCGAGGAGTCTTGCGAGCTCCTCGAGGAGGACGGGATCGTGTTCCACGACAAGCCTCCCATCGCTAGCGCCCCAGAACCCTCGTAGCGACGGCGAGCATGCCGACCAGACCGCCGACCGACGACCCGGAGATCGCCAGCAGCAACAGGCCCTGCCCCACCTCTCTGCCCAACGTACCTTCTCCCATCGCGAGCTTCGCCTTGCGCACCATGTCGTCCCTCCTAGATGTCCAGCTCTTCGAACAGCGCCGAAAGTCCGATCTCGGCCACCTCGGCCCGTGCTTGCTCGTAGCGCTGCGGGTCCCAGATCTCGATGTGGTCCCCTGCGCCGACGATGACGACCTCTCTGTCGATCCCACGCTCGGCCCTCAGTTCGTCGGGAACCGAGACCCGGCCCTGCTTGTCCACCTCGTCGCTGTGTGCGAACGAGTACAGCTCCCGGATCGCCGCCCGGTGGCGGGACGAGGCCTTGGACTGGCTCTGCAGCTTGGCCTCGTATTCGTTACGAGCCTGGCCACACCACACGGCGATGCAGGGGTCCGGGGACGGCATCAGCAGGACCTTCGACTCGTCCAGTTCATCGCGCAGGCGCGACGGAAGGATCAGGCGACCCTTCGCGTCGATCGTGTGGCGGTACCTGCCGGTGAAGGCCAAGCCTCTCCCCTTGTCGCTGTGCTCCCCGGTGAGAGGGTCCCGGTGCCCTCGGGTGCCCGATCGTAGCCTCGCGGCTCCCGGACTCCCCCGAACGCTCCATTTCCCTCCACTTCGTGCCACAGTAAAGCCATGGCGCACCCCCGAAGTCAACGACTGGCAACGAATTACAAGATTGGAATTAGTGGCAGATGTGGCTGGTGTTAACGGTTGTTAACGTCGGAGGCTCTCGAAACCCCTCAAAAGGGACACGGGGCCGTTGCACTTTTTTTCCTGCGGTGCGGTCGACCGGAATTAGATATCCGACGGCCTAACTGTCAGGCTGTTGCGAACACTGCCCTCGGGGCCTGGTGTGCCCCGGTAGCGCGCACGCTCAACCCCAAGAAGAGCGCGACGGGAGCTCTAGTCTTTTGGACGACCGCTCTCATCGAAGTGCTCCACCTTCTTGGGCTCGGCAGCACGGGCTCTGAGCTCATTCACTGTGGAAGCCCCCTGCAAGTAGGCAGCTTCCTCAGCGGCACTGAGTACAGGGAGGTCTAGTCGGCCCCTGTCGTCCACGAGCGCCAGCAGATCGCCATCAAGAACTGTCCCGTAAACACTCGTGTCATACGAGAACACTGGCGTTCGATTAAGGAACAGCCCTACCCGTCCGAAGGAAATGAACTGCTTTTCGATGTCTTCAAGAGGAGTCTCGGGTCTAAAAACGAAGCCGACCGTAACC
>JBKHYB010000005.1:0-15365 GCA_046565725.1 Actinomycetota bacterium | reverse complement strand
TTATCGAAGACGGCCACCACCTCATCCGGCGAATGATCGGTCTTCAGGATCGAGGTCATATCCATGAAGCCTCGGACGGCGTTGACCGGCTGGCCCTTGCCGTCCGTGATCGTGGTCGGGACCGAGAAGAAGGCCCGGTAGGCGAGGCTCGAAGCGTCCAGATACATCCTGAGCATGCCCGTCAGGATGCCACGCTAGGAACCGGGCCGGAGATCGCGCACGCCGGTGCCTCAGATCCGATCGCTTTCCGGGCCTCAGGAGAAGCGGCGGAGGCGGAGGGCGTTACCGACCACGCTGACCGACGAGAAAGCCATGGCGCCGGCGGCGATCATCGGGTTCAGCAGGCCCAGAGCGGCCAGAGGGATCGCGGCCACGTTGTAGGCGAACGCCCAGAACAGGTTCTGCTTGATCGTCCGCAACGTTGCCCGAGACAGATCGATCGCCTTCGCGGCCAGGACCGGGTCTCCACCCATCAAGGTCAGGTCCGCGGCTTCGATAGCAACATCCGCGCCCGTCCCGATCGCGATGCCGAGGTCGGCTTGCGCGAGGGCAGGAGCGTCGTTGATGCCGTCACCGACCATCGCTACCCGATAGCCCCGTTCCTGCAACTCCTTCACCTTGGTGACCTTGTCCTCGGGCATCACCTCGGCGAAGACATCGTCGAGGCCCACCTCGCGCCCGATAGCGTTGGCGGTGGCCGCGTTGTCGCCGGTGATCATCATCGCTTTCAAACCAAGGGAATGGAGCCTCCGGATAGCCTCGGTCGCCGTCGGCTTGAGCGTGTCGGCAACCGCGATGGCCCCGAGAACGCGGCTCTCGTCCCCGACCCACATCACGGTCTTTCCTTGCGACTCCAAGCGCTCGACCGCTTCGGTGACCTCAGCGCAGGCGACCAGGCCATCGAGGAACGACCTCCGTCCGACGCGTAGAGCGTGGCCGCCCACCGTTCCCGATACGCCTTTCCCGGTGACCGACGAGAAACCACCGACCGGGAGACGCTCGAGGCCGCGCTCGCGCGCTCCTTGAACGACAGCCTTCGCTATCGGATGTTCGGAGTGATCCTCGACCGAGGCAGCCCACCGCAGCAGGTCATCCTCCGCGATCTCCGGCTCTTTGGTGTCGGGCACGACGTCGGTCAGCGACATCTCGCCCTTGGTGATCGTTCCGGTCTTGTCGAGAACCACCGCCGTGAGTTCACCCGCTCGCTCTAGGACCTCGCCGCCCTTGATCAAGATGCCGAGCTGCGCACCCCGACCGGTCCCGACCATCACCGCTGCGGGCGTAGCCAGCCCCATCGCGCACGGGCAGGCGATGATCAAGACGGCAACCATGGCGATCACCGCCGATTCGACGCTGTGCCCCGTTAGCAGCCAGGCAGCTCCGGTAACGAGCGCTATCCCGATGACGACCGGTACGAAGACCGACGACACCCGGTCCGCCAGTTTCTCGATCGGAGCCTTGTGGGTTTGAGCCTCCTCGACCAGTCGTGCGATCTGAGCAAGAGCCGTATCCGCACCGACCCGCGTCGCCTCGAACGTGAACGAACCCGACGAGTTGACGGTCGCACCGAAAACCGTGTCACCGCGCTCCTTGTCCACCGGGACGGGCTCTCCGGTGAGCATCGATTCATCGATAGACGAAACGCCCTCCACGACAACGCCGTCGGTTGGGACCTTCTCTCCGGGTCGGACCCTGATGAGGTCGCCGACGCGCACTTGCTCCAGGGGAACCTCGATCTCATCTCCGTCCCGGACGACCCGGGCATGCTTGGCGCCGAGTTCCATCAGCTTGCGGATGGCCGAGGACGCTCGGCTCTTGGAACGATGCTCGAAGTACTTGCCGAGTAGCAGGAAGGTGATGATGACACCGGCCGTCTCGAAATAGAGCTCGGACATGTGGGCGTCGGTGAGAAGCAGGTTGTAAGTGCTGAAGCCGAACGCGGCGAGCGTTCCAAGCGCTACCAACGTGTCCATGTTCGCCGCGGCGTGGCGGGCCTGCTTCCACGCGCTGACGAGGAAACGACGGCCGGCCCAGAATTCGACCGGCACCGCCAATGCGAACTGGAGCCAACGGTTCCACTGTTCGTGCATCGGACCGAACATCGCCAGCAGGAACAGGGGGACCGTGAAGATGGATGCGACAACGACATCCGTTCGAGCGTCTCGGGTGCGAGCGTCCTCCTCGTGGATCTCGATCCCGTGGTCGTGCCCTTCATGGTCGTCATGGGCTTCGGGCGCACGGTGAGGCTTCAACCGATAGCCGATCGAATCGACCGCATCGATCAACGAATCCACGGTTGTCGCGTCGGCTACGGTCACCGTCGCTCGCTCGAGCGGAAGGTTGACGACCGCTCCGCGAACGCCTTCGTGCTGGGCCAGCGTCCGCTCGACCCGTCGCGCGCACGAAGCACAGGTCATGCCCTCGACATCGAAAGTCAAGATCTGATCCTGCACCGGCTGCGTCTCGGTCTTCACGCGTGACGTCCTTTCGGCCTCGTAGGTCCTTGCATCACGCTCTAACCATATACCCTAGGGGGATATTCCGGGCAAGCCGGGAAGCACCTCATCGTTCAGCGCCGCAACCACCTCGGGCTCCCAGCGGCCCAACGGGGTCAGCACGAGATGCGACGCACCGGCGTCCACGAACCGAGCCAGTTTCTCGGTCACCGTTTCCGGTGACCCGGCGATGATGTCGTCTCCCTTACCTGCCGCCTTCCGCTCGGCTTGGGCATCGGTCTCGGCGAGCACGACGAGGCCTCCCCAAGTCACCTCGAAGGGGCGTCCTTCGGTGTAAGCGAGCACGACGTTGGCATCTTGGGTGAAACGCTCGACGTCGCTCCCCCAGCCGTTCCATCCGTCAGCCAACGTGCCCGCGATCTCAAGCGCATCTCCCGACCGCCCGCCAACCCAAACCGGGACGGGTAGCGCCGTCCTAGGACTGACCGGAAGGGCGGCGAGATCGACGAAATCGTCGTGTTGCGTGACTTCTTCCTGGGTCAAGAACCTCACGACCACCTCGACGGTGGAACGCAGCTGGTCGACCCTGTCCTCACCCGAGTAGTAATCGATGCCGAAAGCTTCGTTCTCTTCCCTGCTCATGTCGTCGCCGCTCCCGATAGCGACGATGAGCCGGCCCGGAGCCATCTCCCCCACCGTCGCCGCCATCTTGGCAAGCACGGCGGGATGCCGGAGCGACGAACGCGTCACCAGCGTGCCGACCGTCTTGGTACCGGCCCTTGCTGCGAGCCAAGCGAGCGTCGTCCACGCCTCGAAGATCGGACGCCGCTTGCCTCCCGAGAGGGGCCACATGTGGTCGAAGACCCACATCGAGTCAAGGTCGCTGGCCTCTATCGCCGCTACTGCCGCCTCCAGGCGCTCCGGTTCATCGCCGAACTGCGGAAGGGTGACGCCAACACGAGGTCTCATGCGGCGTTGACCATCAGATAGCGCACGAGGAACTCGGCAACGCCGGCGGTGAGGATCGCCACGTAATAGAGGCCGGTGGCGCTCTGGATCGACTTGATGTTCACGCAGCGGCGAGCCATCCACACCACCACTCCGCTGAAGATCAGCAGCACCAGCCAGATGAAGAAGAAGTAGAGACCGAAATCCTGCCCGAAGCCGGGAAGCCCGAGAACGGCTCCCTCGGTCGACGCATCCATCAACCGGCCCGCCGAGACGAGGCCGAGCAAGCCCGAGAGAACCACACCGGCCATCGCCAGCTGGGTCAATCTGGCCAGCGCCCACGGCTGGAGACCGGGCTGGTTCAGGTACCAGTGGCCCAGCATCATGCCGTTCGTGACGGCCCCGAAGAAGACGGCTCCGGCGAGCAGGCCCCCGGCTGCGAGGGCCACGCCCCATCCGCCCAACAGATCCGCCGACAGGGCCAGAGCGACCGCGCCCAAGGCAGCGGTCGCGTATCCGGTCACGACACCGGCGAGATCACTCTGGAGGTACTGAGCGATCAGGTACACGATCGCCCCGGCCCCCATCGCAAGCACGAAGGCCCTCTGCGTCGAGGCGGTCTCGGGGGCAGCTGCGTTGTTGGCCAACACCCCCAGGATCGCGATCGCAGCGACTATCCACGCGGTGATGCGGAAATGACCCCGCTTGATCACGTTCCATCGCTGGGTCCACGCTGCTGCTCCCACCCAGCCAACCGTCCACTCGATCAGGAAGAGCGCGAGGACCGAACCTGCCCCTCTCACTTGCCTCCCAACCGTTTACGGATGGACGCCGGAACGAATCCGCTCGCGATGTCGAGGACTTCCTGGATCACGGCAAGGATGTCGGCGTCGCCTTCCCAGTGCTCCCGCACTATGTCGACGGGAACGCGATTCAACACTTGATCGAGCGCGAAGGCCGCGACCAGCAGGTCGTCTGCCTGGCCGATGCCCGCGAACCAGTCCGGTATCAGGTCGATGGGGGTCGCCAGGTAACCGGTGGCGACGAAGAGGATCGCTTTGGTTCGAGCCGGAACGCGCGGATCGCGAGCTATACGCCACACCAGCTTCACGAGATGCGGGGCCAGAAGCGCGATCTCTCTCAAACGCTGCCTTCGGTCCCCAGGACCGATCGGTTCCATCTCCGTTGTACTCATGCCACCTCCGCTGCAAGGGCTGCCGCGCCGATCAAGCCGGCGTCGTTGCCCAAGGTCGCCTGAACGAGCCTCACGGGCCGGCGCCTCTGCGCGTCCAGCATCCGGTTAAGAGTGTCACGGGCGGGTCCGAGATAGGGCTCACCCGCTCCGATCACACTCCCACCCAGAACGATCACTTCCGGGTCGAAGAGATTCACAAGGTTAGACATACCCACACCGAGCGCCCGGCCCGCGGCCAGCATCACAGATCGGGCTGTTTCGTCGTACTCCCGAGCAGCGCGAGCGACATCTTCGCCGGTTGTCTGTTCCGGCGAAGACGCGAAGTCCAAGATCGCGCTCTTCGGGTCCTTCAGGACCGCCTTGCGAGCAGCCTCGGCGATGGCGGAGCCGGACGCGAAACGCTCCAGACAGCCTTTCAGTCCGCACGGACACTGAGGACCGTCGGGATCTATGACCATGTGCCCCGCCTCGGCCCCCGCGCCGCTGGCACCGCGCACCAGTCCTCCGTCGACGATCAGTCCACTTCCGATGCCCGTTCCAAGTGTCAGCATCACCACGTGATCGAACCCGCGTGCCGCCCCATAGGTCCGTTCGCCCCAGGCCGCCGCGTTCGCATCGTTGTCGACCACCGTCTTCAGACCGGTGCGAGACGACACGACGTCCGCGATGCGTGGCTCGTCGTAGGTCAGGTTGGGAGAGAAGGTCACCGAACCAGTGGCTGCATCGATGAACCCGGCGGCTCCGATCCCCACGGCGCCGACGGACAGGTTCATGCCCTTGGCGGTCACGAGCAGGTCCTCCGCTACCGCCAGGATGCTCTTGGTGGCGGCCGAGGGATCGGTGGGGAACTCGGTGCGTTCGACGACCCGTCCGTCGACGTCTATCAGACCGCCCTTCGCGGCGGTTCCGCCAACGTCGATACCTATCGTTACCCTCACGTCACGAGATATCGATACGACGAACCTCGCCCTCTTGCTCGCCCTCGGATCTCGCCTTCGAGATGTCGCTACCGATCACTTCCGAGGCCTCTTCGAGCAGGATGCTTGCCGCGGTTATCAATTCCCTGGCGGCGTTGGCCAGGTGCTCGAGAACCTCGGGCTTGGTGTTACGCACGACGGCGATCGTCGCGCAGATAGGGCAATAGGCGCAGTCCGAGGAGTGCTCGTGCTGCTGCCCGAAGAGATCGCTATATCTAGCCGCTCTAGAGTCGTCGTTCATCTCGTTCTTCCGGTCGTTCGAAGACGACCTCTAGTCTCTCAGACCTCATGGAGGCCTCGATCACGTCTCGTCCGGCCAGGACCTGAGGCAACACCACCGTACGACGGTACGGGCCTACCTTCACGAACAACTCGTCGGTCTTGCGCGACAGCTCGAGGGCATCGCGCTCGGTGAACGGCAGCTTCAACGAGAGTACGTAGGAGCCGTTGCTCGTCCGGTTGATCGTCATCGGTTCGTCCTCGAACAGGATCGCCGCCGGATCCATGTCACCGTAAACCTCGGCCCCCAAGTCTCCCAACAGTTCCACGCCCGTCAGTTCCCTGTCGCGGAGACGCGCCTGCAACAGCGGAACCGGCGAGAAGCTCTGTTCGATCGTAGAGAGGTGCTCCTGCTGAAGTTCCTTCCAGCGCACGAAGTATGGATCGGTGACCTCCTCGGGCAAGATCCGATTGGTCACTATGGCATCAACGCGATAACCGAACAGGTTCAGATACGTGAACGTGCGCTGGGCCTCTGCGATCACCATCTTCTCGGGGTTCACGACCAATCGCACGGATGTCGTGGTCGGATCCGTGAGGATCGCCCGGACCCCATCGAGCTTGTCGTAGAAGCGCTGCACCGCCGAATAAACCTTGGCCTCCGGGAGCGGCAGCGATGTGAGTTTCTTCGCTACGGGTCTGAGAGCCGCCATCACGCGACGCTCGACTGGGAAGATGCGCTCCATGTACCACTGGATGATGTCCGGAAGCGACAGCAGCCTCAGCGTTTCTCCGGTCGGTGCGCAGTCGACGACGAGGACGTCGTAGGGGTCGTGATCGTGGTGCCTCTTGACGTCGGCCAACGAGAACAACTCGTCGAGTCCCGGGATAACCGATAGCTCCTCGGACTCGACCTCGGCGAGGCCGGCCCAATTGAGCACCGCGATCATGTGGTCTTGGATCTCCCGCCAGTTCTCCTCGAGGCGCTTCTGAGGATCGATCTGCTCGGCCCACAGGTTCGCTGCCACCTCGGTGGGCTCGGACCCGAGATCCACCCCGAAGGAGTCGGCCAGGGAGTGCGCCGGGTCCGTCGACATGATGAGCGTCTTGAGACCGGCCGCGGCCATCTGCACCGCGGTAGATGCGGCGACGGTGGTCTTACCCACCCCTCCCTTGCCGGTGAACAGGATGATCCGCATGGTTATCGGGACTCGACCCTCTTCTTCAGGTCCTCGAGAGCCGTGCGTGCGATCTGCTTCTCGGCCTGCTTCTTGAGGAAGCCGGGGATCGGGAAACCGGGATCGATCTCCATCTCGTAGATGACCTCGGTCGTGTCCTCGAACTCATCAAAGGTGTAGGAACCGTCGAGCTTCTTGACGTCACCGTCGACGAGCGTCCACGAGAAAGACTCCGGCGCCTTGCTGTAGTCGTACTGGAGCGTGTAGGCCACGGTGCGCACCTTGGCGTCGACCTTGAACCACACCTTCGAGGTGCGGCCGTCGCCATCGGTCTCCTCGATGCGAGTCTCTTTGATGTTGCCGCTCCACTCCGGGTACGACTCGAAGTCGGTAGCGACGGCGAAGATCTCCTCTGCCGAGGCATCTACATCGATCGTGTCTTTGAGGCGATCGGCCACCGTGACTCCTTTCAGGGTCTGCTGTGAGGGAATGCTCGCTTGGTTGCCCGGAAGTATCCGACGTTCACGCACAGGGTACGACCCACCCACATGCTCGACAGGAGCGGCTGATGGACGTGCCCGAAGTAGTGGCGACGGGGTTGCACATCGCGGATGTACTCCAACAGGTCGACGCTACCCTGCTCGGACTTGCCGGCGAGCGTATCGAAGCAGAGCTCGTCGACGGCCGGAGGGATGTGGCTGCACAACACGTCGACGTCGCCGAGGCTCTCTATCTTCGAGCGCATCTCCTCTTGGGATATCTCACCCGCCACCCGCATCGGGGTCGGTAGAGCTCCCCCAACGAAACCGAAGCGTTCGCCTTCGATCTCATAGGTGCAGCCGTCGGCGTAGGTCACGTTGGGGTTCGACTCGGCCATCTGGAGCGCCAGCGGGGGCAGGTCGACATTGCCGAGGATCGCGTAGGTCGGGTCCGACAGCGCGGCCGAGACCGCTTCGTACTGCTGCCCGGCGAGTTCGACGAAGCGGGTTCTGATCTCGTCCCGACGCCCCTCGGACCGCTCCTTGATAAGGCGCTTGGCCTGGTCGTAGTCCCCTTCCCGGCGGAGGTCGCTCACGCGCTGCACGGCCTCCCGCCCGAAGATCTCCACGAGGATCCCGGTCATGTCGAGGTAGTCGAGCGTGTTCAGCAGGTCCCCGAGCAGGAGCAGCGTGGCCCCCTCGGGCACCGCCTTACGCAGATCGTCCGCGGCCCCATGCAGATCCGCCACCACGTAGACACCCATCCGCCCATCGTAGCCACGATTCCTCGTCGGTATCTGGTCGATATACGACCGTTTCATGCCCCGGAATCCGCGAACGTGCTTTAGGTTCCGGCGATGGCTTTCCTCTACGTGCACGGCGGCGTCTCCGGTCTCGCTAAGGAGGAGTTGCCTTCCCTGGCAGAGGCGGTGTCGCGCCGGGATGGGACCGCTCTGGACCTTGTCGAATCCGCGGTCGTTGCTCTCGAAGACCATCCAGCGCTGAACGCCGGGTACGGAGCGGTGCTCGACCGGACCGGCCGGGTCTCGCTGGACGCGGGGATCGCCGACGGAACCACCGGCTTCGTCGGAGCCGTCGCATCGGTACAGGTGCGGCATCCGATCTCCCTGGCCCGGCGGGTGATGAGAGAAACCCCGCATGTGCTGCTCTGCGGTGAGGGGGCCGCTTCCTTCGGCGGAGACATGGAGATGCTCGAGGCGACGACTCCGGAGCGTGTCGAGCAGTACCGGCGGGCCCTCGAGGAAGGAACGCTGGGGCTGGACAGGTTCGGCCACCCTGACCATGTCGACACCGTGGGGGCCGTCGCGCTGGACGATGGAGGGAACCTCGCAGCGGGCTCCTCCACCGGGGGTGTGTTCGGCAAGATGCCGGGCCGGGTGGGAGATGCTCCGATCTTCGGGGCCGGCTTCTACGCCTCGACCGGTGCTGCGGTCGTAGGAACCGGGGTCGGCGAGGTCTTCATCCGCACCTCGGCGTGTCTGCGGGCCGGTCTGTTGATCGAGGACGGCACCGACCCTCAGGATGCCTGCGAGCTGGTGATCCGCTACATCGCCAAACGGGACCCAGATGCTTCGGCCGGGCTACTCGCCCTCGATGCCGAAGGCCACGTGGGAGCGGCCTTCAGGGGTGGGTCCTTGGCGGTCGAGGGCTACGACGGACCGGTGCAGCCCGCTCGGCTCCGCTGAATCCGTTTTCTGGGGAATGAAATGGTCGTATATCGACCAGATACCGACGAGGAATCAGGTGGCGGTGGCTAGGGCTAGGAGCATCATGATCAGCAGGAGGCCGAGGACCAGGTAGAGGAAGGCTCGGCCCTTCAAGATCGCGGCTCCGGGGCGGCCCGAGGCCTCTTGCAGGGCATCGTGAGCCGACACCGCCCACAGGCCGAGGGCCGCGACGGCGAAGGTCCATGTCATCGCCTTCGAATCCCCGCCGACCGAGAGCGTGGCGAGGATGGTACCGACCACCCACAGGGCGATCGCGGCCCGAGCGATCGCCTGGCCCCAGATCCCGAGATAGGCGTGGCCGGCTCCGGGGAACATCAGCGAGATCGCGGCGGCGGTCCTGGGCGAACCGGCCCTGCGCGCCGGAGCTTCTTCGGGGACGACTATGTCGCGCAGCCTCGCTCCGCAGGTCGCGCAGACGTCGACCGCGATCGGGTTCTGCGAGCCGCAGGTGGCACAGCGCCACAGCACCCCGACCTCGGTAACGGTGAACGCTCCTCTCTCGGCCCCCGCATCCGACCCGGGAAACGCTCCCCCGTCGGCCCCCGCACGGGGGCCGAGCATGCCGGCGGGAGGTCCGTCCGGCGCGGGGCCGTCGGGCGGCGTGGGCACGAGGGGCACTGCCGGCGGGGGTGGGGGCACGGGAGGCGCAGCCGGAGCGAAGCGCGCGTGACACTGGCCACACCAGTTAGCCGCCTCCGGATTCAGCCCGCCGCAGGATGGACACCGTTTCACGGGTTCAGTATCGGCCCCCGAGGGGGCCGAGTGGAACTATCCGTAGGAATGTTCGGGACCGGGATAGGTCCCGGCCGAGACCTCTTCCTTGTAGGTCCGGGCCGCAGCCACGATCTGCTCGCCCAACGTGGCGTAGCGCTTCACGAACTTCGGCAGGTACTTGTCGGTGATCCCGAGGAAGTCATGCCACACCAGCACCTGACCGTCGGTCCCCGCGCCGGCTCCGATCCCGATGGTCGGGATCGAGAGGGTCGTGGTGACCTGCTCGGCCAGGGCGCTGGGCACCGCCTCGAGCACCACAGAGAAGGCGCCGGCAGCTTCGAGATCCTTGGCCTGTTGCAGCATCAGATGAGCGGACTCGTCGGTCTTGCCCTGCACCCGGTAACCACCGAGCTGGTTGACCGACTGGGGCGTGAGACCCAGGTGACCCATCACCGGGATTCCGGCCTCGGTCAACCGGTGCACGAGCCCGGTGATGTGGGCCGAGCCCCCCTCGAGCTTCACCGCGTTCGCTCCGGCCTCCTTGAGGAAGCGCCCGGCGTTGCGGATGCCCTCATCGATCGAGCCCTGGTAGCTCATGAACGGCATGTCGCCGACCACGAAGGCTTCGGTGCGACCACGGCACACGGCTGCGGTGTGATGGAGCATCTCGTCCATCGTGACCGGAACGGTGCTGTCGTAGCCGAGCACCACCATCCCGAGGGAATCGCCGACGAGGATGATCGGGATCCCCGCCTCGTCGAGCAGACGCGCCGAATGCGCGTCGTAAGCAGTGAGCATGGCGAAGCGCTCGCCACGTTCCTTGAATGCGCGGATGTCCCGCACGGTGACCGACATGAGTCGACTCCTTCCAGGTAGCCGCTAGGTCCGTTACCTAAAGCATAAGGGCGGAGCGCCTCAAGCGCCCCGCCCGGTGTTAACTCGCTTCTTAGCCTTCCGCAGCCTTGGGTTCGGTCTTACCCTCGCCCAACCACACCTTCAGCTGGAAGTCACCGCCCTCACCGAGGTAGTTCAGCATCTCGAGCGTGTACCCCCCGCAGTCCGGCGTGATCAGACCGACGATGTTCTCGGTGTCGGCCGTGGACTCGCCGGCGTGGTTGCTGGCGGTGTTGGACTGATCGGCCGGACCCGGAGCGCCCTTCGTGTCGATCAGCGGCTGGAAGCCGTGCGAGGAAGCGGCTTCCGAACCGTCCGCGCGGTAAGCCCACAGGTCGTAGTCCCGGTGGCTCTGGAACTCCCAGGTGACATAGAGCCCCGCGGTCGAGGCCGCCGAATCGACCTGGACGTTGAGCGGAACGCTCGGTTGGCCGCCATCGATGCCCTCGAGGAAGTACTCGGGAAGGCTGAAATCGAAAGTGGCAGGAGCCTCGGCGGTGGCCGCATCCGTCACGACCAAGGTCTCGGCCTCGGCCCCCTTCTCGCCCGGAACGTAAGCAGCGCAGGCCGCAGGCTTCTTCTTTTTCTTCTTCTTGGCCTCGGCCGGAACGGCCAGGAAAGCTCCGGCCACCAGGCCCGCCGCCAGCATCGTTGCGATCGTCTTCTTCATGCTGTCCCCCTGTTGAACGGAAACGAGGGGCCCTGGAGGGGCCCCTCGTTAGGTTCGACCTTTCTTAACGGCCTCCTGTAGGAGAGCCGAACTGCTTACCGGCCGCCTCCCGGAGCAGCGGGGTCGTTCTGGATCTCGCCGAGCCACACCTTGACGGTGTACTCGCCACCTTCGCCGGCGAAGTTCACCAGGTCCAGGGTGTAGCCGGCACAGTCGGCGGTGCGCAATCCATCGATCTGCT
The DNA here is from genome assembly GCA_046565725.1 of Actinomycetota bacterium. Lineage (GTDB taxonomy): Bacteria > Actinomycetota > CADDZG01 > CADDZG01 > WHSQ01 > CALMBW01. Next base: position 3,646 of record JBKHYB010000005.1, on the reverse strand, counting down.
CGGCCCCCTGCTCGGAGTGGCCACCGTCGCCGGTGCCGTCCAAAGGTCCGACGGGTACAGGGTTGAATCCACCCACGTGTGCCGCCTCGCTGCCGTCGGCGTAGTTCACGTAGAGGTCGTGGTCCTCATAGTCGGGGAACTCGTACCGGATGAAGAGACCGCCCTCCGCGCCTTCCGCGTCTATCTGGAGGTTCTGGAATGCGTGGCTGGCAGCTACATCGGGAACGCCCGGTCCCTGCTCGATCGTGATCTCGAGCGGCGCCTCGGCGGTGTGGTCCTTGGTTACCAGGTTGAGAGGAGCTTCGGCCCCTTCCTCGCCCGGGGTGTAAGGGGTGCAGCTGGCGGGCTTCGGGCACGCCTTGACCTTCTTGCAGCCCTTCTTCTTGCCCTTGCCCTTCTTCTTCTTGCAGCCTTCCTTCACCGGCTGATCCGGCTTGGGCCCACCACTGCCGGGATCGTCCTCGCCAACCTCACCATCGGACGGGGGACCCGGGTCCTCCTGAGGAGGCGGAGCCTCTCCACCCGAGGTGATGACGTAATCGGTGCCGGGCTTGGTGTTGTCGATCTGCGGAGCAGTTAGGGAGTTCCCGGTGGGGGCCGCGGTGTAGTGACGAGTCTCGGCTTTAGGGGTAGCGAGTTTCGCCCCGTCGACCAGGTAGGCACTCAGAGCGCGAGGGATCTTGATGGTGTGGATACCGGTACCGTCCGGGCCCTCGACCTGAGTGAACTCAGCTCCTTCGTTGACGGTTTGGACCGGATCGCACGGAGCCACCGTCCGCAGGCTGGCCCCAACGGTTCCAGCGTTCCCTGCCCCGGGTGCACCTGCTTGGAACCACAGGCAGTTGGCCCCGACGCCGGGATCGACCGTCACGCGGTAGAAGAGCGCGGCCGTCGCAGGACCGGGAGCCTGGGTCTGGATGTGGGCGTAAACGGAGCCCTGGTCGGCGGTGAACCAGACCGCCAGGATGTCGCTGACGGATCCTCCGTCGGCGGGGGTGCCGTTGTCTCCGGCACTGGGTACCGTCGCGGGAGTACCCGTCAGCCCGGCTCCAGCAAGCCCTTGATCGTTCAGATAATTCGCGTCGTTGAGGGGATCGACGACGTTGGGCGCCGCGGGTACCGCGGGAGCCTCCTGCGCAGAGACAGGACCGATCACCATCGTGGAGGCGAGTAGGGCTCCGGCTGCCAGGAGCGCCCAGGTTCGCTTGGACATCGCTTGTATCCCCCTAATGCCAGGACCAGGTGGGGTCTTCCGCCCAGGTCTTTGAGGTTGCCACCCGTAGGTTCGGCCCCCACCCCCCGATTCCTCCAACCTTCTGAGACCAAACGCAGGTCTGGGTTCCAGGTCTCAGACCCCCCACCGCCTGGGAGGATCCGTTTCCAGCCAGACCGCGCTATGCGCGGCCTCGCTGGAAGTTCTACCGACGGAAAGCTCTATCTAGCCCGCGTCAATGGCCAGTGCCCCAGCGTTGCGAAAGGCGGCGGGATATGGCCTTTCGTATCTCCACCTCGGTCTCAATTGGTCGACCGACCACGTCTTCCCAGTCGAAGTAAAGGATCTCCGTGCCAAGGCTGCGGATGTTGCGATCCCTGCGCATGTCCCCGAGCGAGGCCTGGGGGCCATGCCAACGTCGGCTGTGACACTCGATGTCGATGTCTGGATCCGGCAAGTAGAAATCTGCGATGTACATGCCCTCGGGCGTGACCAATGGGTGGTCCGGGACGAAGCGCAGGTGCTCGATCCGCCTGAGGATGGCCAGCATCCGGGTTTCCATCACAGACCTAACCTTCTCGTCGTTCAGATCTCGGCCGCGAACGAGATCCCTCAGTAGAGGGAGGCCCCGCCTGCCTTTCTGCTCAGGGGCGGAAAGGAACGCCTTCATCCGCTCCACCGTCGTTAGTCCTTTGCGGAGAGCGTCGTCGAGGACTGCCCCCGCCTGGTCGGCCGCAACCGTGGCGGCGCATTCACAGAAGGATGCATTCGGTTCGGGGCACGCGGAACCCATCCACCAGTCGGGTCGGAGGGACGTCGTCTGCGCGCAACCGGTAGGTGCGCACGTTTCTGAGAGTGCCACCCGATCGGAGCGCGACCTCGATCTTTCCGGACGGACGGACTCCCTGAAGGTTCATGATCTGTGCCGCGGTGGAACCGAAGAAATGACCTCGCTGGTCGAGCCATAGTTGCACCGCTACCAGGTCGGATCTCCGTCCCCCGGGCGCTCCTGGCAGCCGCAGAACGCCGGGAACGATCTCTCTCTATCCCTTCGACCTCACCGATCTGTAGATCTGATCGTCGGAGACACCGATGGCGCGAGCCTGGGCCCGGCTTAGATGGCCCCTTTGTTTGGCTGCGAGCACCTCCATCTTTCTCCGATCCATGACCCCATGACATCAGACCGGTCCAAGAGGTGTTGTGCTCTGGGTCACAGCCCGCCCGTGTCGGAAAGCTTCCAGCCACACCGCGCATAGCGCGGCCTCGCTGGAAACGGATCTGGGGGCGGTGCAAGGTAGAGGCCCCCGGGGGTCCGGGGGCCTCGATGGTTCTTGGATAGAGGGGGGCTACTTGCGCACGGGTGCGGACGCTCCCGCTTTCTCCGGCGATTCCTTGTTGTACATGTCCTCGATCACTTCGCCGTAGATCTCGTTGATCTGCTTGCGCTTGACCTTCATCGTCGGCGTGATCTCGTTCTCTTCCTGGAGGAAGTCCCGCTCGAGCACCCGGAACTTCTTGATGCCCTCGACCTTGGCGAGGTTCTCGTTGACCTTGGCGATGGCCTGCTCGAGCTCGGCCAGCGTCTTGTCGTCCCGGCACAGCTCGGCGCCCTTGCCCTGGGTCTTCTCCTCGTCGAGCGTGAGCAGCGCCGTGAGGAACGGGCGCCGGTCGCCGATGACGACCACCTGGCTGATCAGCGGATGGGCCGACTTGACCTTGTTCTCGATCTCCTGCGGGGCGATGTTCTTACCGCCGGCGGTGATGATCAGGTCCTTCTTGCGGTCGGTGATCTTGAGGTAGCCGTGCTCGTCGAACTCACCGACGTCGCCGGAGTGCAGCCAGCCGTCCTCGTCGATCGTCTCCTTGGTGGCGACGTCGTTCTTGTAGTAGCCGGCCATCACGTTGCCGCCGCGTACGAGGATCTCTCCGTCGTCCGCGATCTTGACCTCGAGGCCAGCCATCGGGGTGCCGACCGTGCCGATCTTGACGGCGTCGGGCGGGTTCCAGGTGGTGGGGCCGTTGTCCTCGGACTGGCCGTAGCCCTCGGTGATCTTGATCCCGATCGAGTGGAAGAACCAGATCAGGTCCGGGTTGAGCGGAGCTGCGGCCGACAGCGGAAGCGTGCACTGGTCGAGGCCGAAGCGCTCGCGGATCTTGTGCAGCACCACCTTGTCGAGCAACGTGTGCTTGATCTTGAGCCCGACGGGCACCTTGGCATCGGCCATCCTGCCGCCGCGGTTCACCGCTTCCTGCTCGAGGATGGTGACCTGCTTGCCCGCCTCGATCGCCTTGCGGGCGAGCTTCTTCTTGCGCTCTTCGGACTTGTTCGCCGGAGGCTGCGCCGCCATGGCCTGGAAGCCGGCGTAGAACTTCTCCCACACCCTCGGTACTCCGAAGAAATAGGTGGGCTTGCAGGCGTTGAGGTCGACGAGC
>JBKHYB010000004.1:0-15527 GCA_046565725.1 Actinomycetota bacterium | reverse complement strand
TCACCGAATACCGGGGTCTTCAGCTTGATCCGGTCGGCTGCCAACCGGAAATCCTCGTTGGCCTTGTGCATCCGCTTGTAACCGATGAACCCGAGAACGGACACGACGGTTGCGATGGGGATCAAGATCTTCGCGGAGCTGCTGATGCTCAACAGGATCTTAGTTGGAAGAGGGAGTTCTCCCCCAAGACCGGTGAACATATTGGCGAACGTAGGCACGACGAACATCAGCATCGCCGTCACGAGCAGGAGAGCGATCGCGGCCACTACGACTGGGTACGTCATAGCGGACTTCACCTTCTGCCGAAGCTTGTAGTCGGCTTCCAAACCATCCGCTACCCGGGTGAGAACCGTATCGAGCTGTCCGCCGGTCTCTCCGGCTCGAACCATCGATACGAAGAGCATGTTGAACACCTTCGGATGCTTGGACATCGAGGCGGAGAGGCTCGCCCCTCGCTCCACGTCGTTGCGGACCTCTTTGATGGTGCTCGCCAGCAACGTGTTCTCGGTCTGTTCGGCCAGGATATTCAGGGTTCGCAGCAGCGAGAGGCCCGAGTTGATCATCGTGGCGAACTGGCGTGAGAAGACGGCCAGGTCCTTCAGCTTGACCTTCTGCGGGAAGATGTGGAGCTCGGTCTTGGCCGAGACCTTGGACTCTTTGCTGATCTGAACCGGGATAAGGCCCTGGGCGCGCAAGCGGGAAGCTACGGCTCCTTCCCCATCGGCTTCCATGGTTCCGGAGACGATCTTGCCGTCCTTCGTGCGGACCCTGTAGGCGTACGAATCTGCCATGGCCTACTGGCTCCTTCCAACGAGACGGGTGAACTCTTCGACGTGGTGACAGCGTTCCAGGGCGATGTCGAAACTCACGAGGCCCTTCTTAACGAGCTCGGCCAGATGCTGGTCCATCACCTGCATGCCGAACTTTCCGCCCGACTGCATCGAGGAGTAGATCTGGTGGGTCTTGCCCTCACGGATCAGGTTCTTGACCGCGTCGGTCGCGATCAAGATCTCGGCTGCCACCACTCGCCCCTTCTTGTCTGCAGTGGGAAGCAGTTGCTGCGAGACGATACCGGCCAAGGTGCCGGCGAGCTGGATCCTGATCTGTTCCTGCTGGTGCGGCGGGAATACGTCGATGACGCGGTCGACCGACTGGGGCGCATCCTGCGTGTGCAGGGTGCCGAACACGAGGTGGCCCGTCTCGGCCGCCGTCAGAGCGGTCTGGATCGTCTCGAGGTCTCGCATCTCGCCCACGAGGATCACGTCCGGGTCCTGTCGCAGGACGTGTTTGAGGGCCGTCGTGAAGCCGTGGGTGTCTGCTCCCACCTCTCGTTGGTTGACGATCGACTTCTTGTGCTTGTGAAGGAACTCGATCGGATCCTCCACGGTCATGATGTGTTCGGCCCGGTTCGAATTGACGATGTCGATGAGACCCGCCAGCGTCGTCGATTTCCCGGAACCGGTCACCCCCGTCACCAGGACGAGGCCTCGGCGAAGGTTCGCGAACTCCTTCACTGCCGGAGGTAGGCCCAGATCGTCCAGGTTCTTGATCTCGAAGGGGATGATCCGCATGACGGCACCCATCGATTCACGCTGTTGGAAGATGTTCACCCGGAAGCGGGCTTTGCCCGGAAGCGAGTACGACATGTCGAGCTCGAGTTCTTCCTCGAACATCTCCCGCTGTTTCTGCGTGAGCATCCCGTAGATGATCTCCTGCAGGTCCTTAGGCATGAGGGCCCGATAACCACGGATCGGAGTGAGCTCGCCGTGAACCCGAAGCATCGGAGGTGAGCCCGCCGTCAGGTGCAGGTCCGAAGCGTTGCGCTCGAGGACCGCCAACAGGAAATCGGAAAGGCTCGGGTCCTTCTCTTGGTCCTCCTCGGGTTCTTCGACCTCGATCTCCGGAGCAGCGGACTCGACCAGTGGGAGATCGTCCGGTCCCAGGGAACCTACGACCGGACCGGAACCCGTGGCCGGTGCAGGCACGCCGGGAGACGGCGGAGCGAAAGGAGCGGGCGGCGGTGCGCCCGGCACGGGTTGGAACCCCGTCTGGACACCTTGGGCGACCACAGATCGCGCCGACCGAAGATCGTCCTCGGTCAGGACACCCCACTCCATGAGGATCTCTTCGGTTGACCTCCCGGTCCGGCCCTCTTCGAGTTGGGCGGCACGCAACTGGTCGGTGGTTATCTTCCCGTTCACGACCAAGTGGTCGGCTATCTGGGTGTTCATAGTTCCGTTCCTCTGCCTTTCAGACGACGACGCGAAGGATCTCTTCGATCGACGTCAAGCCCGACTTCACCTTCTCCATGCCGTCTCGCCGCAAGGTGATCATCCCCTGCTCCCGCGCGACCTTTCCGATAACTTCGGCAGAAGCACGCTCGCTCGCAAGCCTCTCGATCTCTTCCGTTATCGGCATCACTTCATGTAGGGCCATACGGCCTTTGTATCCCGTGTTCCCACACGCCGTACAGCCCACGGCGCGGTAGATGGTCGGTACCGCTTCGCCTTCTTCCAAGGGGAAGCGAGCCTGGATCAGCTCCTGCTCTGAGGGCGTGTACTTCTCCTTGCAGCGGGAGCACAGCTTCCGGGCGAGCCTCTGGGCCAGCACGCAGTCGAGCGAGGAAGCAACCAGGAAAGGCTCGATCCCCATCTCGACCAACCTCGTGACGGCGGACGGTGCGTCGTTAGTGTGAAGGGTCGAAAGGACGAGGTGTCCCGTGAGAGCTGCCTCGATCGCGATCTGCGCCGTCTCCCGGTCGCGGATCTCACCGATCAGACAGATATCGGGGTCCGCACGCAAGATCGACCTGAGTGCGGCGGCGAAGGTCAACCCCGCTTTCACGTTCGTCTGGATCTGGTTGATGCCTGCCAGCCGATACTCGACCGGGTCCTCAACCGTGATGATGTTGACCTCCGGACGATTAAGGATGTTTAGCGTCGCGTACAGCGTGGTGGATTTTCCGGAGCCCGTGGGGCCGGTTACGAGGATGGCCCCGTAAGGCTTGCGGAACGACTCCTCGAAGCGACGGTAGTTGTCCTCGAGGAATCCCAGGTCGCTGAGCTCCAGGAGCACGCTCGACTTATCGAGCAGACGCATCACGATCTTCTCTCCGTAGACGGTCGGAAGGGTTGCCACACGGATGTCGATCTGCTTCCCCTGCAGGGTGACGCTGATCCGCCCGTCTTGCGGGATGCGTCTCTCGGCGATGTTGATGTCGGCCATGATCTTGAGGCGGCTGGTGATGCCGTTCTGAACGCTCTTGGGTGGGTTCATGACCTCATGCAACACACCGTCGATGCGGAATCGAACCTTCAGATCGCGCTCCCCCGGTTCGATGTGGATGTCCGAGGCCCGGTCGCTGATGGCTTGGGAGATGAGCATGTTCACGAGTTTGATGATCGGAGCATCTTCTGCCCCTGCACTTGCCAGAGCCGCTTCGAGATCCTCTTCGATCTCCTGTGAGGCCGCAGCTTCTTGAACCAGGGCATCGGCAGACGCATCAAGCCGATAGAAGCGGTTGAGGGCCGCCATCACGTCGGCCTTGGTCGCTACTACGGTCCTGATGTCGTAACCGGTTAGCGCGCGGATGTCATCGACGGCGACAACGTTGGCCGGATCCGACATCGCAACCACCAGGCGGCGATCCTCGTCGAAGCGGACCGGCATCACGTTGTGCTTGCGAGCGGTTGTCTCATTGACTATCGCCACTGCGGACTGGTCGATGTGGGCTTCGCTCAGGTCCACGAACTCGACACCGAGCTGCTCGGCCAGGATGGCCACGAGCGTGGCTTCGCTGACGAACCCGAGGTCGATGAGGGCGCGACCGACGGAACGGCCCCTGTTGCTGGCGTGAGCCCGGGCCTCTTCGACCTGCTGTTCCGTTATCACCCCGCGCGATAGCAACAGCTCGTCCAGCTGCCCCGCGGGCCGCACGGTTGAAGCCACTCTCATCGATCCCTTTCTGGGGCCGCGCTTGGGTAGCGGGGCCCTATCTGGGTTATCGGCCGGCTAAAGCAGGACTGTAGTGAACAGATGCCCCATCTCCCCCACTAGAGCACACACGTGACATCAGGGTCCATCATCACGCCGCGACAGGAGGTTGTCTACGAGGTATCTCAGCTCCTCGGCCTCCTCCCCTTGCGGGATCACCGATTCGACGGTGCCGTCGGCGAAGATCAGCTGGACGGTGGGGCCTTCGGGCACCCGCACGGGCGGGGGCTTCGGTGCAGGCGGCGGCGTCCAGGCGGGCGGACCAGGAGGCGGAACCGGCCGAGCGATGGGAGCAGAGGGTGCGGTCGGAGGCACTCCGGCCTCAGCAGGCAGGGGCGGCGGAAGTGCGGAAGGAGCCGCGAGGGTGGGAGCAACCGGGGCGTCGGCCGTCCGGGAACCCTTCCCGAAGAGCCGCTTCAACCACGAGAACATCGGCTACCCGGCCGCCTCGGCCCGCTCGAGCCGTTCCTGCACCTCGCGCAGGATCTGCAGCATGAGCGCCTTGACGTCTTCTCTCTGACGGGGATCGCACGGATAAACGTTCACCTCGGGCGGGAGTTCCAACACCTCCCTAACCTGGGCGAAGACCTCGTCGTCAGAGATCTGCGCCTCGTCCATGTGGGTGACACCGATCACGTACGGGACGTCCGCGTACGACTTGAAGGTCTGGAGGATGTGCCATCCCTCCATCAACGAGCGCTCGTCCCCGGCGTGGATCAGCAGGATGAACCCGATCATGCCGTCGGAGAGGATCTCCCACATGACCTCGAAGCGCCGCTGGCCGGGCGTTCCGAACAGGAATAGCGAAGCATCGTCCTCGAAGCTGATCCGGCCGAAGTCCATAGCGACCGTGGTTCGTTCCTTGATCGCCTTTGTCTCATCGGTCACATCTCTCTCGGTGCCGACGATGGCCACCTCCGAGATGGTCTTGATCAAGGTGGTCTTGCCGGCAGAGAAGGGACCGGTGATGACGATCTTCACCGGCGTCCGCTGTTTCGTGGCGGACGGCTCGGCGGTACGCCGGATCATGTTCGGCCGCGGGGTCGTCATCTAGAGGCCCTTGACCCCATCGATGAGTTTCGAGATCAGTTTCTTGTCCACGGCTTCATCGTCCTCTACGCGCTTGCGGTTATCCGGGACTTCCGGATGATCGGTTGACGAACCGGCGACGTCGTCGGAGAACAGGCCGGCCAACTCTCTGACCACGGTGCTGCGATCGACCTTGGGGAGGTCCGTCCGCGCGGCGGGGCGAGCCGGCTCCTCAGGCGGCTCGGTGGCAGGTGGAGATGGTGATGCGGCGTCCACGGATTCATCTTCGGGTTCCGGCTCGAAGACAGGCCCGCTGTCGCCATAAAGGACCCGCCCCCGCGGGGCCGGCGGCGCCGCGGGCTCCGGCTGCGGCAACGGGGAGACGTCTTCCACCTCCGTGGGAACGGACTCCACCTCCAGCTGAGGTTCTTCATGCGCCTCAACGAACGGCTCAGGCTCGGACGGCTCGGGAACCTCCGGCTCCTCTTCTGCCACCGGCTCGGGTTCCTCCGGCTCGAACGACTCCAGGTCTTCCGGGGTTGGGGCCTGAACCACCTGCAGTTCCGGCACGGCAACTACTTCGGTCTCCGGCTCCGGAGTCATCGGCCCGGGAGACACCTTCGGTGGCTGCGGCGAGATGCTTATGGCGGGCTCCACCACGGTCGCCGTCGCCGCTTCGGCCTGATCCGGCACGACCTCAACCAGTCCGGAATTCACCAGTCCGTAGAGGCCTCGGAGGGCGCCGAAACTGTCCTTGCCGACCGCCTGAGCGATCTCGGTGATGGTCCGTTCCCCGTTCACCATCACCAGCATCCGCCACTCCTCCGCCGTGATGTTGATCTCGGCAGCCCCCTCGGGAGGCTTCGACGACATCCGCAGGACCGTGCCGAGCGACGGGATCTTGCGCTGGATCAGATCGAGCTCGTCGAGACGGCGCGAAGCCTCCATGATGAGGTTCTCGACGCTCACCGCGATCTCGACGTCGATCTCTACGGCCACCCCGGGCGAGAACTCGAAGGTTCCCTCCTTGGCGGACAGCATGTCGAAGACCGAGTCTTCGATCTGCTGCTTGAGGGCCGTCTGCAGTTGGTGCTCGGTTACCCACCCGTTCGACAGGAGGATCTGACCGATCATCTCGCCCGACCGGCTGTTCTGCTCGAGGGCACGCCTGAGGTTGGCCTCCGTCAGCATGCCGGAGCGGATCAGTTTCTGACCGAGCGGTTCGCGGGAAAGGCTCGACTCTGCGTAATAGACCTCACCGTCGCGGAAGAAGACCTTCCCCTGGCCTTCGGGCCGCGCGACCTCGATCTTCCCGGTCTTCTTGGCCCAGGAAAGTAAGCGGAAGATGTCCGCTAGAGCGAAATGCTCGAGCGTTCCCTTCAGCATCGGGTCGCCCTTCGGTCACTCCTCATCAGAGGAGCCTCACTCCCAAGCAGAGACGGTTGGGTGATGGATGACGTCGGCGGACGGAGCTTCGGGCGGAGTGAAGGCGGTGTGTTGTTCCTGTGGTGGTGCGACCGGGGCAGGAGCCTCGATCTGAACCGTGCCTTCCATCACCTGGCGGATCTCGTTCGCGGTCTTGCGCATCTCGAAGAGGATCAGGCGCACCTTGGCTTCACGGGAGGTCACCGACACCAGAACCGCCCCCGGACCGGCAGCCATGAGGATCACGTAACCGCTCGCTCCTTCGACGAAGACCTGCTCCAGGTCGCCCTTACCGAGACCTTCGGCTGCCCTATCGCCCAACGTCAGCAACGCTGCCGACATGGCGGCGAGTCGGTCTTCTGCCACGTGCTCCGGCAGCGCCGACGCCATCGGCAAACCGTCGGCACTCACCACGGCAGCGGCCTCGACCTCGTTGGAAACCTCGAGGAAGCGGTCGAGTGCCTGGGCCAACTGTTCAGCTTTAGTCATCTTCTCCTCCTACACCGTGCGCCCGCGTGGGGAAGGCGCGGGCTTTACCCACCCTTTAGGGAGTTTCGGCATCGAACGGGCTTGGATTGAGGATGCCCCGATATGCCTGCTGAACCCCTCCCTTTTGCTGACTTACCCAAGTATGCGCCGCTCTCCACAGATAGGGCTAGAGCGGGTTAATGGGCGAGCGCTCGAAGAGCGGCGGCAGACATAACCTCCACAGGCGGTTCCTGGCCCGTCCATATCCGGAAGGACGCCGCCGCTTGGTTCACGAGCATCCCCAGTCCCCCCCAGGCCTCGGCGCCTCCCGCTCTGGCCCGCTCGAGCAGAACGGTTCGCGGGGGTGAGTAGATCAGATCGATCACCACCTGACCCGCACTGAACGTCGCTCCCGGGAGGGCATCTTCACCGCTCATCCCCAAAGGGGTGCAGTTGATGACGAACTCGCTGGTCCGGGTGGCATCTTCTGCCAGGTCCCACTGCAGCACCTCGACGCCCTCCGCTAGACCGGCCACGGCGGACGCCCGGTCGAGGTCGCGCGCCGCGACCTTCATGTCCACGGCCCCAAGAGCCCCCAGAACGTGAACCACGGCGCGGGCGGCTCCTCCTGCTCCGAGGATCAAGGCGGATCGCCCCCGCACCTCGAGTCCGGCATCCTCTTCAAGCAACCGGCGGAACCCCTCGACGTCGGTGTTGTGCCCGATCGCTCGGCCCGCAGTGAACTCGATGGTGTTGACCGCACCGGTCAACTCGGCGTCACCGGTCACGTCATCCAGGTGAGCGATCACGGCCTCCTTGTGGGGCATCGTGACGTTCGCCCCGAGTGCATCGAAGGCCTTAAGACCCGCCACCGCTTCCCCGAGGGCCTCGGGGGGAACACGCAGGGGAAGGTAAGCGCAGGGGATCCCCGAAGCCTCGAAGGCAGACTCGTGGATGGTGGGCGACAACGTCGTTCTCAGCGGCCACCCCAGCACGCCCGCGAGCCGGCGATGACTCAACATGACAGTTGTTGGTACGCGGCCTTGTCCTGAAGGAACTCGTCGTAGCTCGCGCTGAAGTTGTGGTTGCCGTCACAGTCGCCGAGCACGTAGTAGAGCCAATCACCATCGGCGGGGTTGGCAGCCGCCTCCAGCGACGCCAGCCCGGGAGCTCCGATCGGCGTGGGAGGCAGGCCTTGGACCAAACGGGTGTTGTAAGGGGAGTCGATCTGGAGATCGGACACCGTCAGCTCCTCTTTGTGCTCTCCAAGCGCGTAGAGGACGGTCGCGTCGATACCGAGAGCGATGCCCTGCTTGAGACGGTTGTAGATAACACGGGCCACCATCGGACGTTCCTCGTCCACACGGGTCTCTGCTTCGATCATCGATGCCACGATAAGGATGTCGTAAGGCGTGAGGTTCAACGCCTCGGCTTGGGACATGTCGATCGAAGCTACCTGCTTCTCCATCTCGTCCACCAGCCTCTGAGCCACGTCCACCGCGGTTTCCTCCTCGAGCACCTGATAGGTCGAGGGGAAGAGAGCACCTTCAAGCGACTTGCCCTCCGGCACCAGTTCCGACGTCACTTTTCCGGACTCCAACGCGCGCAAGAAAGCCGTCTCGGAGATGTGGGTCTTCTCGCCGACGATGCGAGCGAAATCGATCAGCCACGAGCCTTCCGGGAAGGTGACCATGACGAACTCCGGGCCTTTGGCCCCTTCCGACAGTGCTGCGATCGCGTCGGAGACGGTAAGACCGGTACGCAACTGGTAGGTACCGGCCTCCACGGTGACGTCGCCCTCGAAGAACAGCCCCACCCGCCACCCGGTGGTGCTCTTGATCACGCCTTCATCCACCAGGATCCGCCCGATCTCGGGCATAGAAGCGCCCTGCGGGATCTCGACCGTTATCGTTCGCCCCGGATCGCTACTCCCCCACACCCCTATCGAGCGCAAGTAGAGGGTCCCCGCAAGGGCCACTCCGCCGAGCAGCACGCCCAGCGTGACCAGGATGGTGACGATCTTGCCTCTCGTCGTGAGTCTCATCGCTTCGAATCCATATAGCCCTGCAACATCACGGTTGCAGCGATCGCGTCTCTCATCTCTTTGCGCCGTTCTTGACCCGTACCGGCCTCCTTCATCTGCCGGTCGGCGATGATAGTCGTCAAGCGCTCGTCGTAAACGTCCATCTCGATGTCGATCTCAGATCGCAACCGGACGAGAAAGGTCTTCTGCGCATCCATCGCCGGGCCCTCGATACCTGACAGGCCCACGGGTCTGCCCACGACGAGTCGCGATACCCCTCGCTCGGCGATGATCTCCTTCAGGCGAGTGACCAGGTCGGTCTCACGCATGTCGATGGTCTCCAGCGGCCGAGCGAACCTGGTCTCTTCGTCGGCGATGGCCACCCCGACGCGACGTTCCCCGGGGTCTATCCCGAGGATCATCGGGCGAGGGCTTCCTTCGCCGCCGATGCGGCTGCCGACAGTGCGTCGTCCAACCGTTCGCTCTGCGGTCCTCCCGAGATAGCAAGCTCGGGTTTGCCCCCACCTCCGCCACCGAGGATGCGGGCACCCGGCGCGATCACATCCTTAGCAGCTACGCCGCGATCCACGAGATCCTTCGTGACGCCGGCTACGAGGTTCGCGTTCCCGTCCTGAGCGGTTCCGATCACGACGATCGAGGAACCGAGCCGTCCCTTGAGCTTCTGAACCAGCTGTCTCGCGGCATCGACCCCGATGTCACGTCGCGCGACCACGAGACGAGAACCGCCCAGATCCACGGCATCCTCGACGAGTTGGTCCGCGTCCGATTCGGTTCCTTTGCGCTCGATCTCGTTCAACCTGCGCTCCAGATCCTTCTGGGTGGCGATCAGTCTCTCGACCCGCTCGGCGACATCGTCGGGATTCGCCTTCAATATCGTTGCCGCTCGCTCGAGGACCCCGACCTTCCTTTTCAGGTAGTCGATCCCCTCAGAGCCCACCAAGGCCTCTATGCGCCGAAGGTTGGCTCCGATCGAACCTTCTCCGGTGATGACGACCGGACCGATGTTCGACGTGTGGGCCACGTGCGTCCCACCGCACAGCTCCTTGCTGTACTCGCCAACCTCGACGACGCGAACGATGTCGCCGTACTTCTCGCCGAATATCGCCATGGCCCCGATCGACTTCGCGTAGTCGAAGGTCGTCTCGTAGGCACGGGTCACGTCGTCGGTCAGAACCTTGGTCTGGATCTCTTCGGCGATCTCCTCTACCTGTTCGCCGGGTACCGCATCGAAATGATGGAAGTCGAACCGCAAGCGGCCCGGTTCGACGAGGGAACCCGCCTGGGTCGCGTGCTCGCCGAGTCTGTCGCGGAGGGTCCAGTGGAGGATGTGGGTAGCCGTGTGTGCGCGTTCCGTCCCTCGCCTCCAGGATGCGTCGACAGAAGCCCGCACGGTATCGCCGACGGACAGCTCTCCCGCAACAACACGCACCCTGTGACCGAACAACCCCGGAGCGATCCGGTGGGTGTCTTGAACCTGTGCCTTACCGGAGGTGGCTTCAAGGTGGCCTCTGTCGCCGACCTGACCACCACCCTCCGCGTAGAAGACCGTTCGGTTCAAGATGACCTCGACCTCTTGGCCCTCGGCCGCAACGGGGACCGATCCCTCGCCGGTGACCAGTCCGAGGATCTCGGCATCACACGTCAGGAACTCGTAGCCGATGAAGTCCGTCACTCCGTGACGTTCCTTGAGGGAGGCAGCCTCTCCAGACACCGAGGTGTCAACCGTCGCTCGGGCCGCCCGGGCGCGCTCACGTTGACGGTCCATCAGGACGGCGAACTCATCGGTGTCCACCTTCAGACCGGATTCCGCCGCGATCTCGATGGTGAGGTCGATCGGGAAACCGAAGGTGTCGTGGAGCTTGAAAGCGACATCTCCGGTGAGGCTCTCGGCTGCCTTTCCCTTGGCCTCGTCGACGGCGGTGGCCAGCAGCGAGGTGCCCTGCTTCAGAGTGGCAGAGAACCGCTCTTCCTCGCGGGCCGCGACGCTTTCGATGACGGACCTCCGCTCAACGATCTCGGGATAGGCCTCCCCCATCGCGTCCACGCAGGTTCCGACCAAGGGGGCCAGGATCTCGCCCTCATAGCCGATCAACCGTGTGTGACGGATGGCTCTCCTCATGATCCTGCGAAGGACGTAGCCGCGCTCTTCATTCGAGGGCAGCACGCCGTCCGCGATCGCGAAGGTCAGTGCTCGACCGTGGTCCGCCAGCACGCGCAGACCGAAATCGGTTCGCTCGTCCTTGCCGTAAGCCTTGCCCGTTACTTCTGCGGCGCGATCGATCATGCCTCGCAACAGATCGGACTCGAAGACGGTGTGCTTGTCCTGGACCAACATCGCGATGCGCTCCAGACCCGCGCCCGTGTCGATGTTCTTCTTGGGGAGCTCACCGACCTCTTGCAGTTCCGCGTTGCACTCGTTCTGCATGAACACGAGGTTCCAGAACTCGAGATACCGCTCGTCGTTATCCATCGGGCCTCGAACCGACGCCTCGCCCCAGCCCTCACCTCGGTCGTAATGGATCTCGGAGCAGGGCCCACAAGGGCCGGCCACACCCATGTGCCAGTAGTTGTCCTTGTAGCCCATGCGCAAGATGCGGTCTTCCGGGACCTCTACGAGGTCGCGCCAGATCTCGTAGGCCTCGTCGTCGGTCTCGTAGACGCTCACCCAGAGGCGATCCCCATCCATGCCCCACCCCTCGGTGACGAGCTCCCACGCATAGGAGCACGCGTCTTGCTTGAAATAGTCACCGAAACTGAAGTTGCCGAGCATCTCGAAGAAGGTGAGGTGGCGGTCGGTCTGGCCGACGAGGTCGATGTCGGTGGTCCGGAACGACTTCTGGACGCTCACCGCCCGCGGGTAGGGCGGGTCCTGCTCGCCGAGGAAGTACGGCTTGAACTGGTTCATCCCGGCGTTGGTGAACAACAGTGTGGGGTCGTTAGGTACCAAAGACCCCGAAGGGACGCGCGTGTGCCCGCGTTCTTCGAAGAACGCGAGGAAACGCTCGCGGATCGTCCGGCTATCCATGCTGGGAGGCTCTTACCGGTTCTTCTCGAGCTGCTGGTTGAGCTTGTCGAGCACAGAGTCGGTGACGGCGCGGGGGCTGAACCTGGAGCGCACCTTCTCCATCCGCTTATCCAGCTCCAACGCTCCCGCAGCACCTGCGATCACAAGGAGAACGCTCTTGATCATCGTCTGAGACTACCTGCCTTCAAGTTCCCGTTTGATCTGGGCGTAAAGCTCGGCCTCCCTGCCCCTGACCGGTTGGTAATACCTCCGTCCGACGGCGACGTCGGGCAGGTACTGCTGGCGCACGTAACCGCCGTGCGCGTGCGGATACTCGTAACCCTCCCCCGCCCCCTGTGACTTGGACGCTGCCGAATGAGAGTCGCGGAGGTGTGCCGGGACCGGATGAGGGCCGTCCTCTCTAACGTCCGCTTCCGCCCTCCAGATCGCCTGAGCCGAGGCATTGCTCTTCGGGGCCAGGGCCATGTAAGCCGCCGCCTGTGCGAGGTTGAGCTTGGCCTCGGGTAATCCGACGAACTCGAGAGCGTGATGGGCGGCCACGGCCACCTGCAAAGCGGTGGGATCGGCGTTGCCGACGTCCTCGCTGGCGAAGATAACCATCCGCCGGGCTATGAAACGAGGGTCCTCGCCCGCGTCGAGCATCCGGGCCATCCAGTAGACGGCCGCGTCGGGGTCCGACCCGCGCATCGATTTGATGAAGGCGGAGATGACGTCATAGTGCCAGTCGCCCCCCTTGTCGTATGGGATAGCCCTGCGCTGCAGAGCCTCTTCCACCACCGGCAGAGTGATCGCGCCGCCATCGCCCACGATCATCGCTGCAGCTTCCAGGGCGTTGAGCGCGGAGCGCGCATCGCCGCCGGACATCTTCGCGATATGGGAAAGGGCTTCGTCGGTGGCGGAGATCTCTAGGCCCGCGAGTCCTCGCGTCGGCGTGCCGAGCGCTCGCTCCAGCAGAGCCGTCAGATCGTCGGGAGTCAGGGCTTCCAGTCGGAACAGCAGCGAACGCGACATCAACGGTGAATTGATCTCGAACGAAGGGTTCTCGGTCGTCGCTCCCACGAGGATGATCCAGCCGTTCTCGACTGCCGGAAGCAGCGCATCCTGCTGGGCCTTGTTGAAGCGGTGGATCTCGTCGAGGAAGAGGACCGTTCGGCGCCCTTGCTGAGCGAGGCGGTCCTTGGCGGCTTCGATCGCCTTCCGTACGTCCGCCACCCCGGAGGTCACGGCACTCATCGGCTCGAAATGGGCGTCGGCGGAACGAGCGATCACGTTCGCCAGCGTGGTCTTCCCGGTTCCGGCCGGACCCCACAACACGACCGAAGAGATGTCCCCCGAACGGATCAGGGCCCGAAGAGCTTTGCCTTCTCCCAGCAGGTGCTTCTGGCCGACGACCTCGTCGAGGGTGCGCGGACGCATCCGAGCCGCCAGCGGGGCGTACTCGTCGAAGCGCTCCTCGAGGGCGTTGTCGAACAGACTCACACCCCCATCATGCCCCGCTACTCGGGTTTCGGAGCCGTCGACTTCAGATGGAGGATCTTCAACTGGGTCTCGTCCACCTCGCTCGGCGCCCCGGTCAAGGGGTCGAAGGCGGTCTGGGTCTTCGGGAAGGCGATCACCTCGCGGATGTTGGTCTCCCCGGCCGCCAGCGCAACGATCCGGTCGATACCCGGAGCGATACCGCCGTGGGGCGGGGGGCCGTACTTGAACGCATCGAGGAGGAAGGAGAACTTCTCGTCTGCTTCCTCGTCGGATATCCCGAGGGCCCTGAAGACCTTCCGCTGAGTCTCGGCGTCGTGGATACGGATCGAACCCGAGGCCAGCTCCCAGCCGTTGAGGGTGATGTCGTAGGCCTTCGATATGACCTTCCCGCGGTCGCTCTCCATGAACTCGACCGTGTCCTCGACGATGCCCGTGAACGGATGATGGCTGAATGCCCAGCGCTCGTTCTCGTCGTCCCACTCGAACCACGGGAAGTCAACGATCCAAGCGAACTTCCAGTGTTCCGGGTCCGACAGCTCGGTCTCGGGGATGAAGCCGTAACGTTCGGCCAACCTGCTCCGGAGAGCCCCGAGCACCTTGTAAACGATGCTGCGCCGGGTATCGGCAACGATCAGGACGAGGTCGCCCTCTCCGGCACCCGTGGCCTTGCGGAGACCGTCGCGCTCGGCGTCGGTGAAGAACTTGTCCATCGGGCTCTTGAAACCCTCGGGCGTGATCGCGATCCACACCAGGCCGCCGGCACCGAGGGCCTTCGCCTCGTCGACGAGGCCGTCGAGCTCCTTGCGCGCCGCGTCGCCCTTCCCCGGGATGGCGATGGCTTTGATCGCTCCGCCTGCATCGAGCACCGAGCGGAAGACCTTCACCTCCGTAGCGGCGAACACCTCGGCGAGATCGACCAGCTCGAGCCCGTAGCGGAGGTCAGGTTTATCCGAACCGAACCGTTCCATGGCCTCGGCATAGGGAAGGCGAGGGAAGTCGGGAAGCTCGACCCCCATCACATCCAGCCACACCTGCTTGAACATGCGCTCGGTGACTTCGAGCACGTCTTCGACGTCGACGAACGACATCTCGAGGTCCAACTGGGTGAAGTCCGGCTGCCGGTCGGCCCGCAGGTCCTCGTCCCGGAAACAACGTGCGATCTGGTAGTAGCGATCGAGTCCCGACACCATCAGAAGCTGTTTGAACAACTGAGGGCTCTGCGGCAGGGCATAGAACTTCCCGGGGTGGACACGCGAAGGCACGAGGTAGTCCCGCGCCCCTTCGGGGGTGGCCCTTGTGAGCATCGGCGTTTCCACCTCGACGAAACCCTCGGCATCGAAGAAGCGACGGATCGCTGAGATGATGGCGTGTCGGAGGCGCAACTTGTCCTGCATCTCGGGACGCCGAAGGTCGAGATACCGGTACTTGAGCCGCAGGTTCTCGTCCACCTCGACATGCGAGTCGACCTGGAAGGGCGGCGTTTCGGCCCTCGTGAAGATCTCGATGCCCGACACCGCCACTTCGACCTGTCCCGTGGGGAGTCGATCGTTGACGGTGCCTGCAGGTCGCTCTTGCACCTGACCCGTGACCTTGATGCAGTACTCGCTGCGCAGCTCCTCGCCCGTCGCGTGTGCCTCGGCATCGACCTCGGCATCGAAGACCACCTGGACGACACCGGAGGCATCGCGCAGGTCGATGAAGATCACGCCTCCATGGTCACGGCGCGAGTGCACCCATCCACACAGCTCGACGGCCGAACCAACGTGTTCGGGCCGCAGCTCTCCACACCTGTGGGTGCGCATCATCTCTTCAACCACTCCTCTAGTCGATCGAGGGCGACGCGTTCTTGTTCGCCGCTGCTCAGTGTCTTCACGGTTGCCTCTCCGGCCGCCAGCTCGGCATCACCGATGATGACCGCAAACCGAGCGCCCGAACGGTCGGCGTCCTTCATCTGACCCTTCATGCCCCGCCCGAGATGATCGAGATCGCATCCGATCCCGGCCGCCCGCAGACGAGATGCCAGCGGAAGAGCCGCCCGCTGGGCCTCGGCACCGAGGGCAACGA
>JBKHYB010000003.1:0-16362 GCA_046565725.1 Actinomycetota bacterium | reverse complement strand
TCCAGACCCTCGAGGACCCCCGACTCGAACAGGGGGCCGGATCCGTGACGCAGGTGCGGGACTGCGCTGCCGCGCTGGTCCGCTTCGCGAAGGAGAGCGGAACCGCGGTCGTGATCGTGGGTCACGTCACGAAAGACGGCAGCGTTGCCGGACCGAAGACCTTGGAACACGTGGTCGATGCGGTGCTGATGCTCGATGGCGAGAGGACGGGCTCGATGCGGTTGCTGCGGGCCGACAAGAACCGGTTCGGATCCTGTGAAGAGGTGGGCGTGTTCACGATGGAGGGCGAGGGACTGGTGCCGGTGGCCGACCCCTCCGCCATGCTGCTGGCCGACCGTCTGCCCGGGGTCCCGGGCTCGATCGTGTTCCCCACGATCGAGGGGTCCCGGCCCGTCCTGGTGGAGATGCAGGCGCTCACGCCCGAGGCGGCCGCGGTCCAGCAGGCGCGGCGCACCGCGATCGGTCTCGATTCCAGGCGGTTGTCGCTCCTGCTCGGGGTGTTGGACGAACGGGTGGGCCTGAAGATGGCGGCCCGCGATGTCTTCGCCGCGGCCGCGGGTGGGTTGTCGATCCGCGAGCCGGCTGCCGATCTGCCGGTGGCCCTCGCCCTGGCGTCGTCGTTGCTCCGCCTACCCGTACCCCAGTCGGTCGTCGCTTTCGGCGAGGTCGGCCTCGGTGGCGAGGTCCGGAGGGTGCCGGCCGCCGAACGTCGTCTGGCCGAGGCCGCCCGCATGGGATTCACCGAAGCGATCGTGCCGCGCGGTGTGGGGAAGGTCCCCAAGGGTCTGATGGTCTCGGAGGTGAGCGGCTTAGCGGAAGCGGTTGCTTTCTTGACCGAGAGAGCCGTCGTGTCCAGCGGTGCAGCGTGATCGAGCGAACCGGGCTGAGGGGGCCGCGTGTTACCCTTGTGAACAGGTTCGGCCAAGGGGGCCCCCTCACGGCGCTGATCAGTGCCACATCGATCTGTAGCAGGAGGTAGCAACGCGTGGGTTCTTTCCGTGTCGGTGACAAGGTGGTCTACCCCCATCACGGCGCCGCGACCATCGAGTCGGTCGAGAAGCGTGAGCTGCTGGGCGAAGAGCGCGATTACTACATCCTCAAGCTGGCTTACGGCGAACTGACGCTGATGGTCCCCACGGACTCCACCGAAGAGGTCGGGCTCCGCGAGGTCACCCCCGAGAAGGAGCTCCCCAAGGTCATCAAGGTGCTCAAGAAGAACGAGCCCACCACCAACACCACCAACTGGTCCCGGCGCTTCAAGGCCAACGTTGAGAAGCTGAAGTCCGGCGATATCTACCAGGTCGCCGACGTCGTCCGCTCGCTCCATCAACGCGACAAGGAGAAGGGCCTCGCCGCAGGCGAGAAGCGCATGCTGACCAAGGCTCGCCAGATCCTCGTTTCCGAGCTCACGTTCTCGAAGAACTGTGACGAGGAAGAGGCCGAGCGCATGCTCGACGAGGTCCTCGGATAGCAGCCTCGAGCACACCTTCCGTCTCGGCGGTGATCGCCGCAGGAGGGCGCGGCGAGAGGGCCGCGTTCACCGACGATCAGCCCAAGCAGTTTCGTCCGCTCGGCGGCCGTCCCCTGCTCGAGTACTGCCTTGACGAGCTATCCCGCGCCGGCTGCGACCCGATAGTCCTTGTCGTTCCCGAGAGGTTCATGTCCGAGGCTCGGGTGTTGTTCGGAGCGAGGGCCAACATCGTGTTCGCCACCGGCGGTGAGACCCGTCAGGACTCCGTTGCCAGCGGATTGGAAGAGGTGTCCACCGACCTCGTCGTCGTACACGATGGCGCCCGGCCCTTCGCCACGGCCGACCTCGTTCGGTCCGTGATCGAAGCGGTCGGCGATCACGACGGTGCGATAGCCGCCATGCCCGTGGACGAGACCCTGAAGCGAGTGGACGGAACCTCGATAGTCGAAACCGTCGACAGATCCCACCTGTGGCGTGCCCATACCCCCCAGGTGTTCAAGTCAGATGCGCTGCGCTCGGCTCACGAGAAGGCGCGGCAAGAAGGCTTCATCGGAACCGACGATGCTTCTCTGCTCGAACGGTACGGCGGAACCATGGCCGTGGTCCCGAGCCCGCGCTCGAACATCAAACTGACCTATCCCGAGGACTTCGCACTCGCCGAAGCGATATTGCGAGGCGGCCTGAGGTGATCCGGGTGGGACAGGGCTTCGATGCGCATCGCTTCGACGCGACACGTCCACTGGTGATCGGCGGGGTCGAGATCGAGGGACACGCAGGTCTGTCCGGTCATTCGGATGCCGACGTTCTCAGCCACGCCATCGCGGACGCCCTGCTGGGGGCCGCAGGACTGGGAGACCTGGGGGAGCGTTTCCCTGGCAACGACCGGTGGAAGGATGCCTCCAGTCTCGACATCCTGTCGGAGACAGCGCACCTCCTCCACGAGGCGGGTTTCGACATCGTGAACGTCGATTCGACCGTCATCGCCGAAGCTCCACGGCTTGCGGATCACAAAGCCGAGATGGTCGACAGGATCGCCTCGGCGCTGGGCGTCGATCCCGCGGTCGTGTCCGTGAAGGCGACGACGACCGACGGCCTGGGCGCAACCGGCCGGAGGGAAGGCATAGCCGCCACCGCGGTCGCACTGATCACCTCGTAGGGTAGGGCGATGGCCATCCGGATCTACGACTCTATGCAGCGCAAGATCGTGCCGCTCGCCACTCGGGAGCCCGGCAAGGTGACCATGTACGTGTGTGGGCCTACCGTCTACAACTACATCCACATCGGAAACGCTCGGACCATGCTGTGGTTCGACTTCGTCAGTCGCTATCTGCGATACCGAGGCTTCGATGTCACCTACGTTCGCAATTACACCGACGTGGACGACAAGATCATCGAACGGGCCAACCTCGAGAAGCTTCCACCGGATGCCGTGACGAAGAAGTACACCGACGCGTTCGAGGCAGATATGGGCGCCCTGGGAGGCGAGACGCCGGAACTCACCGTGAAGGCCACCGAGCACATCGGCGAGATGGTCAAGGCGATCGAAGGGCTGGTCGAGAAGGGTTCCGCCTACGCCACCGAGGACGGCAACGTGTGGTTCTCGATCGAGAACTTCTCGGATTACGGGAAACTCAGCGGACGCACGATCGAGGACCTGCGCGCCGGTGAGCGTGTCGAACCTCACGAGGGCAAGCGTCACCCGCTGGACTTCTCGTTGTGGAAGACGGCGAAAGAGGGCGAGCCGTCGTGGGATTCGCCGTGGGGCCCGGGCCGCCCGGGCTGGCATATCGAGTGCTCTGTGATGTCCACCAAGTACCTGGGGCAGGGCTTCGACCTGCACGGCGGCGGTAGCGACCTGATCTTCCCGCACCACGAGAACGAGATCGCTCAAGCCGAAGGTCTCGATCACGAGCATCCCTTCGTTCGCCACTGGATGCATGCAGGGATGGTCCAGATGGAGGCCGAGAAGATGTCGAAGTCTCTCGGCAACGTGGTGCTCGCCCGCGAGGTGGTCGAACGTTTCGGGGGAGAGGCCGCGCGCTACTGGGTCCTCATGTCGACCTACCGGGCCCAGGCGGTGTTCAGCGAGGCCACCTTGAACGACGCATCCCAGGCTTACGAGCGGTGGAAGACCTTCGCCGAAGCGGGACGTCATCTCCTCGGCGAGAACTACCCCCAGTCCGCGTGGCCGTCCGTCCGCGGAGAGGACTCGCTGGCGTCGGCTCCCGGCTACGTCACGAGGTTCATCGAAGCGATGGACGATGACTTCAACTCAGCAGAGGCCTTCGCCGTGGTCCACGATCTCGTCCGGGAGGGGAACCGCGTGCTGGAGGGAGCCCAGAGGGGCAATGCCGACGATCGAACGGCCTTGCTCGAGATCACCGAGCAGTTCGTCGAGCTCACCGGCATCCTCGGATTCGGCTTCAACTCGTCGGAGGGCGATCTCGAACTCGTCGGAGGCTTGCTCGATTACCTGTTGGAGCTGCGGGAGCAGACTCGCGCGGAGAAGGCCTTCGACAGGGCGGACCAGATCCGGGAGCGCCTGACGTCGCTCGGCGTCATGATCGAGGACACGCCTGCCGGTCCTCGCTGGCGCCTTGGCTAGATCCGTGTCCAAGAGCGGGACCCCGGTCGACAACGTCGTCTACGGACGTAGACCGGTCCTGGAGATGCTCAAGGCAGGCCGGCCGGTCGAGAAGGTATTCATCGCGCAGGGCCTGGCTCCATCCGGGGTCCTCGGGGAGATCAGGAAGAGGTCCGACGCCGCGGGCGTTCCGGTCCGGGTGGTCCCGAAGGATCAGGTCGACCGCCTCGCCGCCGGCAACCATCAGGGCGTTGCTGCGATCACGGGACGGTACCGATACGCACCGCTCGATGAGCTGTTCGGCGCGACGGATGCCTGCGTGCTCTTCCTCGATGGGGTCACCGACCCGCACAACCTGGGGTCGCTGCTGCGTTCGGCTGACTCGGCCGGATTCCAAGGGGTCGTGATCCCCGCTCACCGTTCGGTAGGAGTCACCGGTGCGGTCCGCAGGGTTTCTGCCGGAGCGGCCGAGGTCGTTCCCGTGGCGCGTGTCCCGAACCTCTCGAGGGCCATCGACGAAGCCAAGACTGCGGGACTCTGGATCTTGGGTTTGGACGAGAAGGCCGAAGGTGATCTGTGGAACTCGGACCTGGTGAACCCGCCTGTAGGGTTGGTGCTGGGAGCCGAGGACCGAGGTATCTCCCGGAACGTCAGGGAGCATTGTGATGGGCTGGTCAGGATCCCCCATACTGGACGCATCGGGTCCCTCAACGTCGCGGTAGCCGGTGCGGTCGCGATGTTCGAAGTTGCTAGAAGAAGGGCACTATCCGCTTAATCTCCATCGCTTATCCACCGATGGACCCGAAAGCACTCCCCGAGGAAGATGGGGCCATGGGCATGTCCGAAGAAACGCTGCAGGCGGCTTCCGATGAGGAACTCGTCGCGCGCGCCCGGACAGGCGACGACCTCGCCATCGACCTGCTCCTGAACCGCTACCGTCACTACGCTCGAGCCAAGGCCCGCACCTATTTCCTCGCCGGAGCCGACCGGGAAGACATCGTCCAGGAAGGGATGATCGGGCTCTACAAGGCGATCCGGGACTTCCAAGCCGAGAAGAACATCGCTTTCAGGGCTTTCGCCGAACTGTGTATGACCCGACAGATCATCACGGCGATCAAGACGGCTACCCGCCAGAAGCACCAGCCCTTGAATTCGTACGTGTCGTTGAACAAGCCGGCCTCTGACGAAGACGATGGCGAGCGTTCCGTCGGCGATTCTCTAGCCGGGCCGTTGATCTCCGACCCCGCCGAACTTGTGGTGTCGGCCGAGGAACTCGAGGGCATCCGACAGTCGGTGGGCAGGCTGCTCTCTCGGTTCGAGACCGAGGTCTTGCAGCACTACATGGACGGGAAGTCGTACCAACAGATCGCAGACGTCCTGGGCCGGCACGTCAAATCGATCGATAATGCCTTGCAGCGCATCAAGCGGAAGCTGGAACATCACATGCCGGCTCATCGCTGAACGAGCTCATGCAGCACGAAACGGTACGCTGGAGCCTCCTGCCGGAGTAGCTCAGCTCGGTAGAGCAACGCACTTGTAATGCGTGGGTCGCAGGTTCGAATCCTGTCTCCGGCTCGAAGGGCGAGATGCGATGCAGAGAAAGCAGAGGACGATGACGTCTGACCTTGATGCGAAAGGTATCGCCGAGACAGGCGACTCGGCGTGGGAGAACGCGCTGGCTCAGCTCGATGAGATAGCGGAGCTCATGGGGCTTCCTCCGGGTGTCCACGAGATCCTTCGTTCCCCCAAGCGGTCGCTATCCGTCAGCGTTCCCTTCCGTATGGACGACGGTACGACCCGCGTCTATCAGGGTTATCGGGTCCATCACAACGTGACCCGCGGGCCGGCTAAGGGCGGGATCCGCTACCACCCGGCCGTCAATCTCGACGAGGTCAAGGCCCTGGCGATGTGGATGACGTGGAAGTGCGCCATCGCCGGCATCCCCTTCGGGGGAGCCAAGGGTGGCGTCACGGTCGACGTTCGGGCTCATTCGCGCAGTGAGATCGAGCGCATGACCCGCCGCTACGCGTCCGAGATCCTGCCGTTCATCGGACCGGAGAAGGACATCCCTGCCCCCGACATGAACACCGACGACGAGATCATGTCGTGGATCATGGACACCTATTCCATGAACACGGGCTTCTCGGTTCCCGGTGTCGTGACCGGTAAGCCGGTGGCGATCGGGGGGTCCAGGGGGCGCGCAGGCTCGACGTCCCGCGGCGTGATGTACACGATCTTCTCGACGCTGAGGTCGCTGGGGCTCGGGATCGACGAGGTCACCGTCGCCATCCAGGGCTACGGGAAGGTCGGGGGTCATGCGGCCCAGCTCCTGCACGACGCCGGCTGCCGGGTGGTGGCGGTATCGGACGTCGACGGGGGGCTCTATCGCGACAAGGGGCTGGACCCGGAGGCGATCAACCGCCACAAGCGGGCGGCGGGAACCGTCGCGGGGCTTCCGGGGGCCGAGTCGATCTCGAACGAGGAGCTTCTCGAACTTGACGTCGACGTGCTCGTTCCGGCCGCCGTCGAAGGTGTGATCACGGTCAAGAACGCCGACCGGGTCAAGGCCAACATCATCTGCGAGGGCGCCAACGGCCCCGTGACCTTCGAGGCCGACAAGATCCTCGGTGAGCGGGGGGTCTTCGTCGTCCCGGACATCCTCGCCAACTCGGGCGGGGTCACGGTGTCCTACTTCGAATGGGTCCAGGACATCCAGGCTTACTTCTGGAGCGACGAGGAGGTCAACGACCGTCTGAGGCTCATCATGGAGCGCTCGTTCGATGAGGTTCACGAGCTCGCGAAGGAGAAGGGCCTCACGATGCGGCAAGCCGCTACCTGGATCGGCGTCTCCCGAGTGGCCGAAGCCCACCAGATGCGCGGCCTCTTCCCCTGAGAAATCCGAGGCCGGGAGGTGGGGGCCGGGTAGCGTGGGGGCATGGAAGGACTCAGCGACCGCGATATCGAGATCCTCGACTTCGAGCGCTCCTGGTGGAAGCACGCCGGGGTCAAGGAGCAGGCGATCAAAGACCGATTCGACATGTCGGCCACGCGCTACTACCAGGTACTCAACGAACTCCTCGAGAAGCCCGAGGCGATGGATTACGACCCGATCCTGGTTAAGCGCCTCAAGCGCTTACGCATGTACCGCCAGAAGCAGCGTGTCGCCCGTCTCCTGGGGGCCGAGTACAACCAAAGGTAGGGAGTAGATGGGTAGACACTCATCCAACTCCGGGTTGGCCTTCTACAGATCAGTCGTCGCATGGTTCCTGCCGTGGATCATCGTCGCCTTCGTGGTTGCCGTCGGCATCTGGCTCGCCGTCGATGCTCTCGGTAACGACGACATAGAGACGCCCGAGGTGGCAGGAGCGACGCGGGAGCCGTCGCGAACCCCGGATCGAGAGCCGGCCTCGCCGAGCCCATCGCCCAGCCCGCAGCCCTCGAAGTCTCCGAAGCCGGAACCGTCCACGTCGCCGGCCGAGGAGGTGGCTCTGATCACCGAGAACATGACCGTGCAGGTCCTGAACGGCAACGGAGACCCGTCGGCAGACGATCGCATGGCGAGTCAGTTGAGCGAACTCGGCTTCGAGGTCGTCGCCGTCCAGGGGTCGTCCGAGGAGTACCCGTCGACCACCGTGTTCTGGTCCTATACGGAATCCCAGGAGGCGGCCGAGCGCCTCGCTCAGCGTTTCGGGTGGCAGGTTGCGCCCAAGCCCAGCAACCTTTCCACCACCGTTGCCCTCCACGTGGTCGTGGGCCTCGATTATCAGTAGGCGATAGCCTGCCAGGCGTGACCTATCCGTCGCTGCAACCGTTCGCTCGCGACCCTCGGTCCGCGGGCATCTTCTTGGATTTCGACGGAACGCTGTCGGCGATAGTGGAGACCCCCGACGAGGCCCGGCCGGCCACCGGGGCTCCCGAGGTCTTGAGGTTCCTCGCCGAACGCTTCGCCGTCGTTGCCGTGGTGTCCGGCCGGCCGGCGAGCCAGCTCCTCGAGTGGCTCGGCCCCGAGGTGGAGATCTGGGGGCTCCATGGAGCCGAGAGGGTTTCCGCCGGCGAGGTGAAGCTGTCCGAGGACGCCGCCTCTTATGCCGCGACGATGCGAGAGGTCCTCAACGAGGCCCGGGCTGCAGCGGCCAACGGACCCGAGGGCGTCCTGGTCGAGGACAAAGGGGTGGTCGTCGGTCTCCATTACCGGAAGGCACGCGATCGCAAGGAGGCCGAGAGATGGCTACTCGAACTGGCCGGGAACCTCTCGGTGGCGCACGACCTCAGGGTCGCTCCGGGTCGCCTGGTCTTGGAGCTCAGACCGCCGGTCGAGTTCTCCAAGAAGGCCGTGGTCCTGAGACGAACCAGGGAAGCGGGCCTCCGCGCCGTGGCGTTCGCCGGAGATGACCTGGTGGATCTGCCGGGCTTCGACGCTCTCGACGAACTCTCCGAGGCGGGGCTCGAGACCCTGCGTATCGCGGTCGGCTCCGAAGAGGCGCCCCGGGAACTCCTGGACCGAGCTGACATCGCGGTCGACGGACCTTCCGGCCTGGTCGCCCTGATGAACGAACTGGTGCAACTCGCCGGGCGAGGTGCCTAACAGGGCGGGCTGAGCGGTTCCTTGCCCGCGGCCACCGCTTCGAGATCGTCCAACTGGGCCTCTATCCAGTGTTCCGGCTGGACCTTCTGGGCGGCTCGTCGCAACTGGTCAGAGCGCGATCGTCGTTCCTCCGGAGACATGTCCAGGGCCCGTTCTATCGCGTCGGCCGTTTCGTCGACGTTCAGTGCGTCGTGGATCCCGATCGCATGCCCGCCCATCTCTTCGAACGATCCGGCCCCCTCGGAGAGCACGAGCACCCCGTCGTTCTCGTTGACCACCGGGCCCTCTTTCGAGACGAGATTCATCCCGTCCATGATCGAGTTGACCACGAGTACGTCGTAGACGAGCAATGCGCCAAGGGTCCTGTCGAAGTCGTCCTCCATGAAGAGTTCGATCGCATCGGGATGACGAGCGTTCACTGCGTTCGCGGCGGCGATGATCCGTTCCGTATAGCGCTTGTACTCGGGCATCGACTGCCGGGACGGGTACACGCAAGCAGCGAAGTGAACGTCTCGTGCGATGTCGGGACGGCGGTCGAGGACCTTGCCGAACGCTTCGAACCCCCTAACGATGTTCTTCGAGGGTTCCGTGCGGTCCGCTCTGACCAGAAGCGGCCCCTTGTGCGTCCGGTTGCGGAAGCGTTCGGCCCACTTCTGGGCTTTCTCACCCTTGACCCTTTCCAAGAGATCATTCGTGTCGACCTGTATCGGATACTCCCGCACCCAGGTAACGCGGCCCCCGTACTCGACCATCCCGCGCGAGCGGTCGACCTCGGCTCCGATCTGCTCGGCACAGTCGAGGAAGCCATGGACCCACTTCGCGACGTGGAAACCGAGGAGGTCGGCTCCCAGCATCCCCTCGATCACGCGTTGGGGGATGGGCCGAGGGAGCCGGTCGAGCCCTTCCACGCTGCAGAAAGAAGAGTGGGTGAAGTGGAAGATCACCTGGTCCGGGCGTAGCGCTCTCAGATGGCCCGGAGCGGTGTAGAGGTGGTAGTCCTGGAAGAGAACGAAGCCGTCTGGCGCGGCTACCTCGCACACCGCTTCGGCGAATCGCTTGTTGACGGGTTCGTAGAACCTCTCGAAGGCATCGGTCTCCTCGGGCCCGAACCCATCGAGGCCGAGTTCGTCCCACAGGCAGTGGTTGGCGAACCAGAGCATCCGGTTGCTGACCTGGTCGTAGTAACGAGCGTAGGTGTCGGCGTCGATGTCGAGCAGGTAGACCGGGTAACCGAGCATCTCGGCGAGTCCGTCGACCGCCCCCGCGTGCAGGGCGGCCCGGTCCGCATCAGAGTTGGTGGCCGAGATCCAGACCGCGTCGTCGCCCAGCGATCGGGCCACCGGGTCCAGGGCGCCGGCGAGCCCTCCCGCCCCCCGCTTCGTGTCGAAGCCATCCTGGGTCTCGACGAACGAGACCGGTCCCCGGTTCGAAGCAAGTGTCACGCTGGTGCCTTCTCTCATGGTGCACATCGTTCCACACCGAGCGCATCGCACTCTCCCCTCATCGGACGTAAGGGCGACATGTTTGCCGGGCCACATCCAAGGCATACTTTCGGGGTGTCTATGCCGCTTCCGCCCAGGCTGCCGGTAGGTGAGCGACTTCGGCGCGCCGGTATAGCGGCCTGGTCCGCGATCGGGATCCTCATCGTGCTCGTCGTGGCCTTCCGCGCGTTGCTTTACGTCAGGGTGATCTTCGCTCCGATCGGTCTGGCGCTCCTGATCATCCTGATCCTCAATCCGCTGATCACGCGCCTGGAGCACCGCCGGGTCCCGCGCGGCCTCGCCACCGGGCTCGCATACATCGTGATGATCGGATCGATCACGATCGTCCTGATGGTCGCGATCCCTTACATAGCGCGCCAGGTCGACTCTTTCTCCGACCAGTGGCCCGAGTTCCGAGACAAGACCGTCACCTTCATCCACGACTTCGGTGAGACAGTGGATGAGAGGTTCGGGATCCGGATAGATACGACGGGCGCCGAGTGCATCTTGGGATATGAGGGAACGGAAGCGCCGACCGAGCAGCGATGCGACGAGGTTACGACCGAGATAAGGAAGACGCTCTCCGATCATGTTGGAGACTTCACCGAGATCGGCCGGAGTTTGCTGGAGACGCTTCTCGTCTTCGTGCTGGCCCCGTTGATCGCTCTCTACGTGTTGATCGACCTACCTCAGATCAAACGTGACCTTCTTAACCTGGTTCCCGAACAGAACCGCGACGAAGCGCAGGACCTCGGCATCAAGATCCACCGAGCGTTCTCCGGCTTCCTGAGAGGTCAACTGTTCGTTGCGTTCATCGTCGGGGCGATGTCGTCGTTCGGGTTCTGGTTGATCGACCTGCCGTTCTGGCTCGTGATCGGCGCGATCGCAGGATTCTTCAATCTCGTCCCACTGATCGGCCCCTTCATCGGGGGCGGCTTGGGGTTCCTGGTCGGTACGTTGAGTGGTGGCGTAGGCCTGGGCGTTCAGGCGGCGGTCGTAGAGCTCATCGTTCAGCAGCTCGACAATCACGTCATCAGTCCGAACGTCATGAAACGCACGGTCCAACTACACCCGGCGACCGTGATGCTTGCGCTGTTGGCCGGAGGTGCTCTGGCGGGCTTCTGGGGCGTCCTGCTCGGGGTCCCCGCTATCGCCGTCGCCAAGTTGATCCTCAGTCACTTCTGGGCAACCCGCGTGCTTGGCGCCCAGCCCTCCCCGTACGCTCGCACCGCTCCGGGCGAGGCGCCGTCGGTGGTGCCGTCCGACAAGGAGGGACCCGAGGACCAACTGAACGAGTAATATCTGTAGCAGCTCATCTAGAGCGGGGGAGGGACCGGCCCGTTGATCCCGCCGCAACCACGAGCCTCGTCGCCGAGGTTCGGATAGGTGCGAATCCCGGACGGATGAGCAAGGAAGAGATCCAGTGCCGGAGCCTCTTTCCCGTCCGGGGAAGAGGCTTTTTCCATCCCGGAAGAAGCCTCGTCGGTCGATCGCGGTGGAGGCTGCGTATGAAGAACGTCACTGGACTGGTCTGCAAGGAGTGCGGTCGGCAGCAACCGATCGCACCTCAGCACGTATGCGAGTTCTGCTTCGGCCCCCTCGAGGTGTCCTACGACACCGAGCAGATCGCGGCGACGGTGACACGTGAGGAGATCTCCCGGGGTCCGCTGTCCATGTGGCGATACGAGGACTTCCTGCCCGCTCCGGCCGAGCGGGTTGACATCGGAGCGGGTTTCACCCGGCTCGTGGAGGCCCCGCGTCTCGCCGCCGAGCTGGGGTTGAAGCGTCTCTGGATCAAGAGCGACGCGCCCAACCCCACGCACTCCTTCAAGGATCGGGTCGTGTCTGTCGCCCTCTCCATGGCGCGTCACTTCGGGTACTCGGTGGCGGCCTGCGCCTCCACCGGCAACCTGGCGAATGCGGTTGCCGCACATGCCGCGGCTGCCGGTATGGACAGCGTCGTGTTCATCCCCCACGACCTGGAACGAGGCAAGATCGCTGCTACCACCGTCTATGGAGGCGAGGTCGTCGGGGTCGAAGGCTCTTACGACGACGTCAACCGGCTCTGCGCGGAACTGACGGCGATCAAACCGTGGGCTTTCGTGAACGTGAATGTCCGGCCTTACTACTCCGAAGGGTCGAAGACGCTGGCGTTCGAGGTGGCCGAACAGCTCGGATGGCGAGCCCCCGACGCGGTGGTGGTACCGATCGCATCCGGTTCGCTCCTGACCAAGGTGGCCAAGGGCTTCCGCGAGTTCCGTGACGCCGGGTTGATCGAGTCATCCGACGTCAAGATCTGCGGAGCACAGGCCCAGGGCTGCTCGCCGGTGGCGACGGCGTTCGCCGAGGGGGCCGAGGATGTCCGCCCGGTGAAGCCGTCGACGATCGCGAAGTCTCTCGCGATCGGTGATCCCGCCGACGGCTATTACGCACTCAAGGAGGTCCGTTCCAGTGGCGGCGCGATCGCGTCGGTCCCCGAAGCGGACGTGGCGGCGGGCATCTCCTTGCTGGCTCGGACCGAGGGGATATTCACCGAGACCGCCGGCGGGGTGACGGTTTCCGCCCTCGAGCGTCTGGTCGCCGATGGCTCCATCACTGCGTCGGACGAGACGGTGATCTTCATCACCGGCATCGGGCTGAAGACGCTGGAGGCTCTCGGTCCGGTAGCTCCCACCCGAACGATCAAACCCAACGTCGATGAGGTCAACCGCGCCCTAGGAGGTGTCTAGATGAGCATCACGGTCAAGGTCCCAACCCAGCTCCGAACGCTGACGGACGGTTCCACGGAGGTCGAGGCGCGAGGTGCAACCGTGCGGGAGCTGGTAGCAGACCTCGAGGCGCGGCATCCGGGGATCGCCTCCCGCTTGCTCGACGACACCGGGGCTCTGCGGCGGTTCATCAACGTCTATGTGGATGACGAAGACGTCAGGTTCCTGAACGGCATCGAGACTCCGCTTCAGGAAGGGTCGAAGGTCTCCATCATCCCGGCGGTCGCCGGCGGCTGATCAGATCGAGGCGAGCGTGCTGCGGGCGTCGTCTAACTCGGGCACCTCGCGCCACCTCTTGATCACGTGGCCCGATGCGGTGATCAGGAACACCGTGGGGATCGTGCGGACCTCGTAGCGGTTGGCTACCTCGTGATGCTCGGTGGCATCGATGGCCACCACCTCGGTTACGCCCTCTGCGTTCGCTGCCGCATCCGAGACGATCCTGAGCGCAGCTTTACAGGGCCGGCAGGACGGGGAGGTGAACACGATGAAGGCGCAGCATCCTTCCATCAGTTCGAGTCCGAAATCTTCGACCGAGAGGCGTTCGGGCGGTTCGGTCCAACGCCGCCGGTAGAGCTCGAAGAGGCCCAGCAACAGCAAGCCGA
The DNA here is from genome assembly GCA_046565725.1 of Actinomycetota bacterium. Classification (GTDB taxonomy): domain Bacteria; phylum Actinomycetota; class CADDZG01; order CADDZG01; family WHSQ01; genus CALMBW01. The sequence goes on along the minus strand of JBKHYB010000003.1, from coordinate 2,868 downwards.
TCCCGGCTGCTATGGCCAGGACGATGAGCCGGTCGGTCACCTATCGCGTACCCGCTGGACCAGCAGGTAGATCTCGCAGCCCAGTCAGAACGAGGTCGTGGCGGCTAGGCCCGCCAGGATCGCAACGGCTAGAGCGGGCCCCCAGCCGATGACCCACCAGATGGTGGTCTTGGGGTCCAGGGCGAACAGGCCGACGCTGCCGATCACGAGGAACACGGTCCCGAGGGACTGCGCGAAGCGGGGAGGAGCCGCGGGTTCCGGCTCTCCCGGAGGGATCGGCAGGGCCTTGTAGGCATAGGCGAAGAGGTTGGCTTTCGGCCCCCCCAAGGCGGCAGCGGCCAAGATCGCCGCCATCACCGGCACGACGAGGCGAGCGTCCAGCACGAAGGCGACCGCAAGCAGGATGGCTTGCACGGCCTGAGAGAAGCGAGGCAGTCGAGAATCGACCATGACCGAAGGTTACTTCGACCACTCAAGCTTTGGGCACAACCGGCCGATTCATCCCAAGGGGGGGCACATAGGGTGCCCCTTTCGGGTTTATGGGAGAGGTCGGGGAAGCGCACGATGGCTCGGATCTGTGTGGCCGAAGACGACGCCGACATACGGAACGTGATCGCCTTCACGTTGCTGGATGGTGGGCACGAGGTGCTTGCCGTCAAAGATGGTCGCGCCGCACTCGACGCAGTGAGCAGCGAGAACCCGGACATCCTGGTGCTCGATCTCATGCTTCCGGAGATGGATGGGTTGGAAGTGCTCGACACCCTCGAGTCCAAGGGCCTCCGGGCCGGGACCAGGGTTCTGGTGGTTTCCGCACGCAGCAGCGAACAGGACAGGTTGGTTGGTTTCGAACATGGAGCCGATCTATACCTGGCCAAACCGTTCGATCCCGTCGAATTCCTCCAGGCCGTCGGCGATCTCCTCGAATCCTCACCGGAAGCCCTCCAGGACAAGAGGCAACAGGAGCGCGACCGCTCCGCATTGCTCGCTCAACTGGAGAACGTCTTCCCAGATGCCAACCCGATGACCTAGAGTCGTATCGGGGATGTCGGCGGATCAAGAGAGGTTCTTGCTGAAATGGCACGCATACTTATCGTTGACGACAGTCCGGAGATGCGCCACGTCCTGAGTGCGCTCCTGATGGATCACGGGCTCACGATCCAGGTGGTCGGTGACGGCGAATCGGCACTCTCGATCGTCGAGCAGCAACCGCCCGATCTGCTGGTGTTGGATCTCATCATGCCCAAGATGGACGGCTATACGGTCCTCCGGCAGCTCGACACGATGGGTGTGATGAACGACATGAAGATCCTCGTCCTGTCGGCCAAGACGTCAGAGGGCGACCTCGTGAGGGGCTACCGGCTCGGAGCCGACCATTACCTGACCAAGCCTTTCGGGGCCGACGAGCTGCTCGATGCCGTTACCGACATGCTGGCCACGCCGAAGGCCGAGCTCAAGCGCCGCACCGAGGCCGAGCTAGACAAGGCCCAGCTCCTGAGCCGCCTCGAAACCATCTTCAGCGACCTCTAACGATTCCCACCTCGATCTGGATCGATATACGCGCTTTTCCCCACCCAGAAAACCGAGTTCTGTAACCTGGTCCTAGATGTGGCGTCCTAACAGGAACCCGAGTGGGCCGGTGGGAGACTCGATCTCTCCCGACATCCTCGAGCGCTGTCGTAACGGCGACGAGGGTGCCTGGAAGGAACTCGTCGAAGCCACCTACCGGGATGTGTACTCGTTGTGTCTGAGGATCTTGGGTGATCCCGACGACGCTTCCGAGGCTACGCAGGACGCGTACCTCAAGGCGTGGCGGGGCCTCAAGTCGTTCAGAGGCGACTCGTTGTTCAGCACGTGGCTTTACCGGGTCGCTACGAATGCAGCGCTGAGCAAGCATCGATCGAGGAAGAGGAGACGGAGCCACGAAGCGGGGGCCGAAGATGAGGTCCTAGCCCAGATCCCGTCGGCAGCATCGACGGAGAACGCGGCCGGGGCCAAGGTCGAACTGGTTGCCCTCGACCAGGCTTTGTCTCAACTTCCAGAGCACTACCGCTCGGCTGTGGTGTTGAAGGATGTGTACGGCTTGACGATCGAGGAGATCGCCAAGGAACTGAAATGTTCCGAGACGGCTGCGAAGGTCCGGATCCATCGGGGTCGCAAGCGGTTGAAGGACATCGTTTATGGAGAGACGCCATGAGATGTGAAGAGATACAGGAGATGCTCCCGAGCTACGCCAAGGGCGAAGGGTCGTTGCTCGTCCGCCGGCACCTCGCTCGTTGTACCGATTGCCGAGCCGAGCTCGAGCAGTACGAGGAGCTGACCTCATCGCTAACCTCTCTCCGGGGGGTCCACGCAGAACCTCCGCGCGATCTTCTCCCTGCGTTGATGGCTATCCCCGCCGGGGGTAACAAGGTGGAGCAGGTGCGCAGCCACCTCACGCGCAATCGCAAGGTCTATGCCGGAGGTCTGGCCGTCGCCCTGGTGGGGGCCGCGGGGGCCGCTCTCGTCAAGAGCAGATCGCGGAGATTGGTCGCCGCTTAAGCGGTCCCTTTCCCATCCCAGCCTCGATAGACTGGCCCCGCCGTATAGGGCGGTAGCTCAGTTGGTAGAGCACTGGTCTCCAAAACCAGCGGTCGGGGGTTCGAGTCCCTCCCGCCCTGCAACCCCGACCGGTACTTAAGTACCGGATCATGCATGCCCTTCGGACCTAGAGCCACCGGCGTCGTTGCGGTCTGATGACCTGCAGTGAGCACTTCGCTACCCATCGGTTCCCGAGATGAAGAGCCGGCCGGGCTTGGCTTCGCGCCGAGACCGTGGCTCGTCTTCTTGCTGGGCGGGTCGGCTTTCTTGTTCGTGTCGGCCGTCTGGACC
>JBKHYB010000002.1:0-16961 GCA_046565725.1 Actinomycetota bacterium | reverse complement strand
TACAGCCCGGCGCTGACCGACTTCGTGTTCATGGTGCGGGAGACCTCGCACATGTTCATCACCGGCCCCGATGTGATCAAGGCGGTGACCGGTGAGACCGTGTCGCAGGAGGAACTCGGCGGTGCGATGAGCCACGCCTCGAAGTCGGGGGTTGCTCATGTGGTCGCAGGTTCGGATGAGGATTGCTTGGACCGGATCCGCTACCTGCTGAGCTTCATCCCGTCGAACAACTTCGAGTCTCCGCCCTACTTCCCACCGACCGACGACCCGATGCGTTCATGCGACGCGCTGGTGGACCTCATGCCGGACAGCCCGAACATCCCTTACGACATGCATCAGGTGATCGCCGAGGTGTTCGACGACGGTGAGTTCTTCGAGGTCCACGAGCACTGGGCGCAGAACATCATCGTGGGCTTCGCTCGGTTGAACGGTCATCCGGTCGGAGTCGTGGCGAACCAGCCTCAGGTGTTGGCCGGGACGCTCGATATCACCTCGTCGACGAAGGGTGCCCGCTTCGTGCGGTTCTGCGACGCGTTCAACATCCCGCTAGTTACGTTCGTCGATGTGCCGGGGTTCCTGCCGGGAACCGAACAGGAATACGGCGGCATCATCCGGCACGGGGCGAAGCTCCTCTATGCGTTCAGTGAAGCGACGGTGCCCCGCATGACCGTGATCACCCGTAAGGCTTACGGCGGTGCTTACGTGGTTATGAACTCGAAGCACATCCGAGCCGACGTCTCGTTCGCGTGGCCGTCTGCTCAGATCGCGGTTATGGGGGCCGAGGGTGCGGTCAACATCATCCATCGCAAGACCCTCGCGGCCGCCGACGATCTCGACGCGACCCGCAAGGAGTTGATCGACGACTACACCCAGAAGTTCTCGAACCCGTACATCGCGGCCGAGCGAGGCTACGTCGACGACGTGATCGACCCGGCAGACACGCGTCGGAAGCTCGTTCAATCGCTCGACATGCTGCGCAGCAAGAGGGAGTCGATCCCGCAGCGCAAGCACGGCAACATCCCGCTCTAGGAGATCGTTGTGAGCCAGAGCGACTTCCACGCCAAGCACACCCCGAAGCTCGAGATCGTCTCGATCGACGGGAACCCGACCGACGAGGAACGGACCGCGGTCGAGTCCGCATTGGTTCGCATGGTCGAAGAGGAGCGACGCAACCGCGCGGCCTCGGTGTGGCGGCGGGCTTCACGCGCTCAGGGACGGCGGTTGGGGATGTACGACTACCGTGACCGCTTCGCGGCCGAGGATGCATGGAGATTGTCGCTGCGCTTCCCGGCCGGGGGCCGCGAGTACCCCGGCCTCAACGGCCGAGGCGACGCCAGATAACCGTTTCTGGGGAATGAAATGGTCGTATATCGACCAGATACCGGCGAGGAATCTGGTTAGCCGGACATTGTTAGGCCGCCGCTGACCGAGAGGACCTGGCCGGTTACGAAGCGGGCCTGTTGCCCGGCGAAGTAGGCGACGGCATCGGCTACCTCCTCGGGGGCCACGAGACGTTTGAACGGCGTCACCATGATCATCAGGTCCATCATCTTGGAGCCCATCGGGTCTTGCTTGATGCCTTCGGTCATCGGGGTCTCGGCCGGGCCGGGACACACCGCGTTGACGGTCACCCGATCCCGGGCCAGTTCCCGGGCCATCGATTTCGTGAAGGCGATCACGCCACCCTTGGTCGCGGCGTAGACCGCTTCGCCCATCGAACCAACGCGGCCCGCGTCCGAGGCTATGTTGACGATCCGTCCGTAACCGGTCTCTCGGCACCGCTCGGAGATCGTCTCTGCGAACGCGTACGTGCAATTCAGGACACCCTTGAGGTTGACCGCGATCAGGTCGTCCCAGAGCGACGGCTCGGTCTGCAGGAAGAAGTTCGGACGGTCGAACCCGGCGTTGTTAACGAGGATATCGACGTCACCCGCTTCGGCCGCAGCGGCCCTCACGTTGTCGAGATCGGTCACATCGCAGTGCACGAAGGATGCTGCGCCCCCGCCTAGACGGATCTCGGCGACGACATCTTCACCTCGGTCCTTCGCGATGTCGGCGACCCACACATGCGCACCATCGGTGGCCAGCCTGAGAGCGATCGCCCGTCCGAGGCCCGATGCAGCACCCGTGACGAATGCGCTCTTCCCCGAGATATCACCGGTCATGGGCGGCACTCTACCCCCACAGATTCCTCGTCGGTATCTGGTCGATATACGACCATTTCATGCCCCGGAAAAGCAGGAACCGTTAGTGGCGGAAGGTGCGGACGATCGAACGAAGGTCGGGGCTCAGGTGATAGCCGGCAGTGAGCATCGCTTCCAGCATCCCTCCGGTGGAAGCCGGGTCCCGGGCAACGAGATCGCCGATGTCGTCGGTGGTCACCGGCAGGGTCGAGGTCGGCACGGTCGCCGGTTGCTCGCCGGGGTCGGCACCGGGTAGCACGACCAGGGCCGAGGACACCGCACGTTCGAGCCCGTATGTCTCGTCGGGGTATTGATCGCTTGGCCGGTTAACGACCTGTCCGTTGATCGCCAGGGTCGTGGACCCGCCACCATCCAGGTTCAAGGCGTAATCGGCCCCGAGGACCTGGAACAGTTGCGCGAACTCTTGCAGGGTCATGCCGACCGAGTAGCCGGGCTGCCGACCGTCGACGGTGACCAGCAGGACCCGTCCATCGGGGGTGGTCCCCACACCGGTCCGAGGATGGCGACTGAAGAAAGCGGTGCTTTGGCCCGGCTGCGGCTGGACGTTGGTCGTGACGATCTGACCGGCCTCCATCAAGGTCGGGTTGCCTCCGATCGTGTCGAGAACGTTCGGCCACGAGATCGACCAGCGCAACGAGATCTCCTCGCCCGGCGTCATCGCCTCGAGCTGAAGCCGGTAGACGCTGTCGAGGGTTGCGGCGAGGATGACCCCGCCTTGGGGACGCAGCGAGCGTCCTCCGCAGCGAACGAGTTCCACGCCGAAGGCTTGCTCGACCGTGCCCGAGCCGTCCTCGGCGAGATGAGGCGACTCGAAAGGTTGGAGTCTGACGAGACAGTGGCCGGACGGTGCGCGAGCTGCTCCGGCCCCACGCTTGGTGAACAGGCGTATCTCGTCACTTGCGATCGAAGTATCCGAGTAGTTCACCTTGGAGATCGGGTAGACCGTGCCGGAGTCAACCTCGGTCACCTCCACCGTTTCCTGAGGGTGGCCGATGTACGTCCCGGACTCATCGAAGGTCGTCGAGAAGTTGCGGCCCCATGCAAGCGGGGTCTGAGCGAGGTCTCCGTCCGCGGCGAAGGTGTGTACCGGTCTCCCGTTGGTCTTGGCGTAATCACCATTGATCGCCACCAGGGCCCCGGTTCGCTGAGCCATGGATGAGGTGGTTTCGAACTTCGGCAGTTTCTCCTGCGCGAGGACCGTATCGAGTGTCGCACCGGCCGCGAGATCCACGCTGACATAGCGGATCCGGAAAGGTCCGGAATAGTCGCGGACCACGGTGTAGGTCACACCCGGGGCCAGTTCGGTGGTGCGCTCACGAACCCTGCGGCGCGCTCCGGACTCGGCCGCGAACGGCAGAACCAGCAACAACGAAACGGCGACTGCTACGTACTTCTTCGGAAAACGCATAACGAACCGCCTGGACACGCGAGATGAGCGCGTCCGAAGCGGGTGAAGCCCCCTCTCTGTCCCGCGATCGGTCCCTACTCTTATAACGGAGAAACGGCCCCCGGGTTACCGGGGGCCGTTTCTTACCTGTACGTAGGGGGGATTACCTCCTGCGGACACGCACCGCCTTCGGACGGGAGTTCCCGTTCTGATGCACGGTGTCCTGCTTCGGCCACGCTGCGTCGAACACTGCCGTGCCCTTCCAGCGGGCCGTCTGGTAGAAGATCGCTCGGCAATCCTCATCCAGAAGCTTGGTGTCGATCTTGACGTTGCGGCTGGAGAAGACCCGGCGGAGCTTGATCCGGGTGCCTGCCTTGCCGGTGCACGGCTCGATGCGAGTCGTCAGCTTGACGGTCGCACCGTGGCTTACGACGTTACGAGACGTCTTGAGACCGACGAACGGCTTCACGAGAACCGGCTCGGCCGACGAAGCAACCTGAGCGCAGTTCGCAGGAGTGTCGCGGTCGATGAATGCGATCCATTGTGAGTTGAAGTCTGCAGTCACGTCGTACGAGAAGTTTCCGTTCTGGTCGGTCTGGACCGTGGCGACGTTCTCGAAGTCCTCGGCCCCACCGATCTTGTCCCGACGGATCGTGACGTCCACACCCTCGACGCAGGAACGCGGGGTGTTGTACTCGGTCGCCGGAGTGACCGAACCGGAGAGGTTGAACACCCGGTCGTAGGTCACGATGCCCTTGGACGGGGTGAGGTTGATCTCACGAGGGTAACCACCGGCAGGAACGGGGTCACCAGCGCACTCCACCTTGGCCTCGGAGTGTCCGATGATGATGTCCTCGGTCGGAGTGATGATGTGCAGCGCGTTGACCCAGACGTGATCCTTACCGTCGGTGATCGCGTTCGTCTTGGGGTCCCAGTTGGTCTCCCAGAAGATCACCGTCGAAGACTCCGCGAGACCCAGACCCAACGGGTTCAGGTTCTGGTTCGGCATCGACGGATCTTCTTGAAGATCACCGGCGAAGAAGTACTGCACACCGGTCATGTACTCCGGTGCGGCACCGACACAACGCCCGACGGCTTCGCTTCGGAGCTCCTGGAAACCGAGCACGTCTAGGGCCTCACCGTAACCACGCGCGTTCCAGAGCTGGATCAGCGCCTGGCAGGTCGCGGGCGGAGCGGCACCATCGGGCACCTCAGCGTCGGCGTACTCCTCACACTTCGGGTTGAGGTTCGGATCCTCGGGAACCTGATTGTCGGCCGGCTTCAGGCAGAAGTTATCGACCCCGTAGTTCTCCGGAGCCTCGACGGTCTGCCGCGGTGGCTCCTGATCCTCGGGAGGTGGCTCCTCGCCGCGCGCCTGGCGGCGGGCGTTGTCCATCTCGGCCTGGAGGTTCGCCTGCACGCCGCCGTTCAGACACGCATCGCTTCGCACCTCGAGTGCCTGGATGATGCCGGCCACGTCGGCCTGGGCGTCCTCGTCGTGTTGGAAATTGTTGGGAGGAACGGCAGATTCAACGAGCGGCGTCTCAACCTTCGAGATGTTCTCGCGGAAACCGAACGCCGAACCCTTGGCGGATGCTACTTCTGCTGCGGGAGCCGGGCCGATCACGACCAGGCTGGAAACCAGCGCCGTAGCCAGGATGGTGGCTGCCCGTCCCAGCCTCCGGCTTCGGGTGCTTCTCATACTTCTGGACCCCCTGAGTAGTCGGGTACTTACTCTCTGTCGTTGTTGCTTGCTTTACCCCAATAACTGGCACCTACAAACTGGACAAACGAAAAAATCCGCACCCGGTCGCGCTCCCTACAGGAACCTCCAGCGATCTCAGGCCATCGGTGACACAAAGTGCTTATGACACCGCGTTCCGCCACTAAGACCTTCTTCTAGAGCGGACCCCTCACTCCTGCATAGATCTTCCATTCCCGACTTTGCTTGCCTTACTTAGCAGATGGTAGCAATCTCGCCCGGAACGGTCTTAGCAGGCACATCGAGCGCCCGTTCGCAACCTGCACGTAACGGTTGATAAGTACACGTCCGATATCTGGGCGAACCGTTCAAGCCTGCCTAGGTTGACACCGATATGTCTGATATGAGAGCGGACACGGCGACGATCAAGCGGATAGGACTGGTAGCGGCCCTGGGTCTGTTCGCCGGTCTCGTCTTCTCCACCCCTGCGAGGGCCGGGGTCAACTGCACCAAGAGCGGCACCTCGGGCAACGACGTCCTGTACGGAACTCCCGGTAACGATGTGCTCTGCGGACTCGGCGGGAACGACTATCTCCACAGAAGCGGAGGCAACGACATCCTCATCGGGGGAGACGGCCACGACTATCTCCTCGGCGCCGGCGGTCACGACAAGCTTGATGGTGGTGCCGGCAACGACTACCTGGCCGGCGACGCCAGCGAGAAGGGTAACGACACGCTCGCCGGTGGCGCCGGACACGACTACCTCTTCGGCGGCGGTGGCGACGACAAGATGTCCGGCGATACCGGCCGCGACCTGCTCGACGGTGGAGCAGGCGACGACATCCTCTCGGGTGGAACCGATGACGATTCCGTCGAAGGTGACGAGGGCAACGATCGCGTCTTCGGAGATGGTGGGAACGACACCGTCACCGGCGGTCTCGGCAACGACGCGGTGGAAGGTGGCGACGGCGACGACTCCGTTAACGCCCTCGAAGGTAACGACGTAGCGCGCGGTGGAGCGGGCAACGACCGGGTGATCGGCGGGCTCGGAGACGACCAGATCTTCGGTGACGACGGTCACGACGTGTTACTAGGCTCGGCAGGGGTCGACGAGGTCCGTGGCGGCACCGGCAACGACGTCATCGACGGTTCCACGGAGTCCGACTTCCTATACGGAGACGAAGGCGACGACCGGATAGAGGGAAGCAAGGGCGACGACAAGATCTACGGTGGCGTCGGCAACGACCTGCTGTCGGGTGGAGACGCATTCGACGACATCTACGGAGGCTCCGACGACGACGTCCTGTTCGGTGGTATCGGTGGCGACGACCTTTTCGGGGAGTCCGGGGACGACACTCTGATCGGTGGACCTCACAGCGATCGTCTGACCGGCGGCGAGGGCATCAACGCCTGCTCCCAGGAGACGGACAGCAAGGAATGCACGACGCTGATCGTCACGCAATTCTCAGCCGGTATCGACGACAGCATCACCTGCACGATCATGGGTACACCGGGTGACGACTACATCGAAGGAACGCCTGGAGATGACGTGATCTGCGGTGGCGGCGGGAACGACGTCATCGAAGGAGGGGTCGGGACCGACTACATCTACGGTGGTGACGGCAACGACCTGCTGATGGACGTTCAAGGCAGCGACACCCTCGGGGGTGGAGCAGGCGACGACATGATGTTCGCCGGCGAGGGCAATGACAAAGGTATCGGCGATTCCGGCAACGACTATTTCGATGGAAGCGGCGGGAACGATGTGGGCGAAGGCGGCGAGGGCAACGACACCCTGGTCATGGGAATCGGCGAGGACAAGGCTTCTGGTGGAGACGGCAACGACTTCATCTACGGCGAGGTCGACGACGACCAACTATCGGGTGATAGCGGCAACGACATCATCGACGGCGGCGGCGGCAACGACAGCATCGGTGGTGGCTCCGGCGTCGACCTCCTAGAAGGAAACATCGGAGACGACGTCCTGAACGGCGGCGGTGAGAACGACCTTCTGCTGGGCAACGACCGGCACGACAAACTGTTCGGAGAGGCCGGAGACGACGTCCTGATGGGCGGTCCGGGCGACGACCTGCTCGACGGCGGAGACGGCAAAGACGCCCTCCTGCCGGGCTTCGGCAAGGACAGGTTCAGCCGGGGGCCTGGGGACTCCTGCCCCCACACCCCCTCTAGCTGCTAGATCCCTTAAGAGCTGTAGTCGTAGAAACCGCGGCCCGTCTTGCGGCCGAGGTATCCCGCCCTCACCATGTGCTCGAGCAAAGGAGCCGGCGCGTAGCGGCGCTCACGGAACTCCTCGTGTAGCGAGTTGAGGATCGCGTAGGTCACGTCCAAACCGACGATGTCCATCAATTCGAACGGTCCCATCGGATGTGCACAACCCAGTTTCATGGCGGTGTCGATATCCTCGGGCGTTCCGTAGCCCTGCTCGTGCATGTGCACCGCGTCGTTCAGGTACGGGAACAGAAGGAAGTTGACGATGAACCCGGCGCGGTCCCGGCAGTGCACCGGGTGCTTGCCGAGGCTCGCTACCCAAGCCGTGCAACGCTCCACGACCGCCTCGGTCGTTGCGACGGTGCGCACGATCTCAACCAGTTTCATGATCGGGGCGGGGTTGAAGAAGTGGAGCCCTAAGACCTTGTCGGGTCGCTCCGTCACCGCGGCGAGGTCGACGACCGACAGTGACGACGTCGTGGTCGCCAGAACGCATTCGGGCTTGGTGGCTTTGTCCAGTTCCCTGAAGATGTCGGTCTTGACCTCGAGATCTTCGGCCACGGCCTCCACCACGAGATCGCACTCGGCAAGATCGGAGAATTCCAGCGTCGTGGTGATGCGGTCGAGGATCTCATCCGCCTTGGCCTGCTCCAGCTTCCCGCGGGAGACGGCCTTATCCAGAGACTTCTGCACCGCCGCCTTGGACTTCTTGATCGACGACTCGCTGCGGCCGCGCAGGATGACCTCATTGCCGGCCTTCGCTGCCACCTCGGCGATCCCCGACGCCATCAGTCCGGTCCCAACGACGCCGATGGTGGCGATGTCGCTGTCGGCTCCCCCGCCGCTGGTCGTAGAAGCGTCGACGATCTTCGACGATTCCGGCCGCTCGTACCGGTAGAAGCCGCGGCCCGTCTTACGACCCATGTAACCGGCCACCACGTACTGCTTGAGCAGTGGTGCGGGAGCATCCTGGTCATCGCGGAACTGTCGCCACAGTGCTTCACAGATCTCGTATGAGGAATCGAGCCCGATCAGATCGAGCAGCTCGAGGGGACCCATCGGATGGCCGCAGCCGAGCTTCATCGACGCGTCGATGTCCTCGCGGGACGCGTAGCCCTGGTCGTACATCCGCGTCGCCGCGTTGAGGTACGGGAACAGCAAAAGGTTGGCGATGAAACCGGCCCGGTCACGGCACGGCACGGGCGTCTTGCCGAGGGCGACCGCGAAGTCTTTGGCCGACTCCAAGACGTCGGGCGCCGTGGTGACGGTGTGAACCAACTCCACCAGCTTCATGACCTGGGCCGGGTTGAAGAAGTGAAACCCCAGGACGCGTGACGGACGGTTCGTCGCTACCGCCATGTCGATCACGGGCAGCGACGAGGTGTTCGTCGCGAAGATCGCTTCGGGCTTGGCGATCTCGTCGAGCTTGGCGAAGATCTCCTTCTTGAGGTCCAGGTGCTCCGGCACCGCTTCGACGATCAGATCGCAATCCGTGAGGTCTTTAAGGTCGGTCGTCGAAGAGATGCGCTGCAGCAGAGCATCGGCCTCGGTCTGATCCGCCTTGCCGCGTTCGACAGCACGCTGCACGCTGCGCTCGATGCGCTCCCGGCCGGCGGCCACGGCTCGGTCGTCGACCTCGTGGAAGATGACGTCTAAACCTGCCCGGGAGACGATCTCGCAGATGCCGGACCCCATGGTCCCGCAACCCACTACTCCGACCTTGCGGATCTCCACAGCCACGATGAACTCCTTGAGAGGTTGTCGGTGAGAGGGGAACAAGCCTAAGCCGTACGATTCAGGGCTATGACCCGGGAAAAAGACCGCCCCTGGCTGTTCAGGACCTATGCCGGATACGCCAGCCCCAAGGCGACCAACGAGCGCTTCCGTTCCAACCTCGCCAAGGGCCAGACCGGCCTCTCGGTCGCATTCGACCTGCCCACCCAGACCGGCTACGACTCCGACCACGTGATGGCTCGGGGCGAGGTCGGCAAGGTGGGGGTGCCGATAGGCCACCTCGGCGACATGAAGACCGTCTTCGACCAGATCCCCTTGGCCGAGATGAACACGTCGATGACGATCAACGCCACGGCGGTGTGGCTGCTGGCGCTGTACGTGGCGACCGCTGACGATCAGGGGGCGGCGCGATCGTCGTTGGCGGGGACGACCCAGAACGACATCCTCAAGGAGTACCTGTCGCGAGGGACGCACATCTTCCCGCCCGAGGCATCGATGCGTCTGACCACCGACCTGATCACTTGGACGCTGCACGAAACGCCGAAGTGGAATCCGATCAACGTTTGCTCGTACCACCTCCAGGAGGCAGGAGCCGGTCCGGTGTTGGAGGTCGCTTACGCCCTTGCGAACGCGATCGCGGTGCTCGATGCGACGAAGGCTACGGGCCGGGTTGACGAGGCAGACTTCGGCCGCCTCGTCGGGCGCATCTCGTTCTTCTGTAACGCCGGGATCCGCTATGTCGAAGAGACCTGCAAGATGCGCGCCTTCACGCAACTCTGGGACCGCATCACGAAGGAGCGCTACGGGGTCGACGAGGACAAGTACCGCCGCTTCCGCTATGGCGTGCAGGTGAACTCGCTCGGTCTCACCAGCGTCCAGCCGGAGAACAACGTCTACCGGATCTTCCTGGAGATGCTCGCCGTCACCCAGTCGAAGTCGGCGCGCGCCCGTGCGGTGCAGTTGCCGGCGTGGAACGAGGCCCTCGGTCTCCCCCGCGCCTGGGACCAGCAGTGGTCGCTCAGAGCGCAGCAGATCCTCGCCCTCGAATCCGACCTGCTCGAGTACGACGACATCTTCGAGGGTTCGAAGGTGATCGAAGGCGTGACCGAGCAGATCGCCACGGAGGCATGGGAAGAGTTGCAGCGCGTGCTCGACCAAGGTGGCTCGGTCGAGGCGATCGGCTACATGAAGGAACGGTTGGTCTCGGCCCACGCCGAACGCCGCCGCGAGATCGAGTCCGGCGAGCAGACCATCGTCGGACTGAACAAGTACGAAGCGACCGAACCGTCTCCGTTGGTGGACGGGCTCGACAGCGCCGCGTTCGAGAAGGTGGACCCGCAGGCAGAAGCAGACCAGGTCGAAGCACTGGAACGTCACCGGGCACAGCGCGATGCGTCCGCGGTGACCAAGGGTCTCGATGCTCTCAAGAAGATCGCCGCAGGTAACGACAACATCGTGCCGGCGTCGATCGAAGCGGCCCACGCAGGTGTCACAACGGGCGAGTGGGCCGACGCGTTGCGGGAAGCCTTCGGCGAGTACCGAGCGCCGACGGGGATAGGGGCCGTCTTGCAGGGCGGCAACCTGCCGGGCATGGAGGAGACACGGACCAAGGTCAAGGCCACAGCCAAACGGATCGGCGTCCAGCGCCTCCGGATGCTCGTCGCCAAGCCGGGGCTCGACGGCCACAGCAACGCGGCGGAACAGGTGGCCGTGAGGGCGCGTGACGCCGGGTTCGAGGTCGTCTACCAGGGCATCCGGCTCACCCCCGAGCAGATCGCTCAGGCTGCGGTGGACGAAGACGTCCACGTGATCGGGCTCTCGATCCTGTCCGGCGCACACGGTTGGCTGATCCCGGAGGTGCTGGACAGATTGCACTCGCAGGGAGTATCCACGGACGAGGTGCCGGTGGTCGTGGGCGGCGTGATCCCGGATGACGACGCTCGCAAGCTTGTCGAGGCAGGCGTCGCTAAGGTCTACACGCCGAAGGATTACGACCTCACGCAAGCCATAGGCGAGATGGCCGACCTGATCGGTCGTGGGGGTTGATGACTTGTTCGATGAGGTAGCGGACCTGTACGACCCGGAGACGGGTTTGGTTGGACGCTCGCTCTTCCTTGACCGCCTCATGCATGGGCGGGAGCGAGCGTCGCGCGCCGACAGCCTCTTGGGGTTGATCTTGACCGAGATCGACCGCTTCGACTCCGTGCCGAAGGAGCAGTCTTCCGCTCTGATCCTCGCTTCGGCGCGACGCGTTCGCTCGTGCACCCGGAGGGTCGACACCGCAGCTCGTCTCGAGCTCGCTCAGTTCGGGGTGATCATCGAAGGGGCCCGGGGCCGCGACCACATAACGGAGGTCGCGAACAAGATCGTGCACCAGTTCAGCCAACCGTTCGTGTTGGACGACTCAAGGCTCGAAGTGACGGCCAGCGTTGGCGTCGCTATCCACCCCTGGGACGCAGACGACGTCGAGCAACTCTTCTGGCAGGCCGAGTCGGCGATGAACAAGGCTCAGGACCTCGGCGGCAACTCCTACCGCCTCTACGACGAGTCGCACCTCTCCGAATAGCCGCCGGCAGGGACCGGGCCGGAGAGGTCGAACCTTCCCTTCGGAAACACTGTCGGACCGAGGAGCCGTTCATGAACCGCAAGCTGATCGCGTCGCTGCTGGTTGCGATGCTCTGTTTCGCCCTCGTCGGCCCCGCCGCGGCCGGCAAGAAGAAGGGCAAGAAGGCTGCCGGACCGGTGGTCGTCTTCGAAGATCCCGCCGCCGATTCGGGGCACCCAGCCGCGGTCGGACCTATCCCGGGGACCGAGCAGGGTGGGTTCGACATGGTCAAGGGCACGATCCAAGCCAAGGGCAAGGACCTGATCTTCACGGTCGAGCACTCGGCGATGCCCTCTACCGGAACCGTGCCGGAGACCTTCCGTCTGCTGTGGCACATCAACGTCGACGGCGAGGAATACCGGTTCACGGTCAAGAGCTTCGATATCGGGAAGCCGGATGTCATCGCCGGAACCGGCCAGGACAGGGTCGGGCAGGTGTACACGGACGGCCTTTACCGGCTTGAACAGTGCTCTGAAGAGGCTGCTCCAGCGGTGCTGACCCTGGTCAACTGCAACCCGGTCGAGAGCGGCTATCTCGAAGGAGCTTTCGATCCTGCAGCCAAGACGGCTACGTGGACGGTGCCGATGGATCTTCTCGGCGCCAAGAAAGGCTCCGAGATCAACGGCGGTACGACCGGCGCAGCATCTACTTCTTGCATGATCTGTTGGGTAGCCCACTACGCGGAGCGCTCGCTCACTCCCCAAACGATCATCGACTTCGCAACTCAATCGGGAGCATTCAAGGTTCCCTAGAGATCCGATCTCTCTTTCGAAAAGCCCCGGGCCGTTCCGGGGCTTTTCTCGTTCCTACCTGTTATGAACGGACGATGGCTATCAAGATCGGTGTCGGCTTGTTCACCGGACAGATCCCCGCAGGCAGCGAGCGGACCTTTCAGCAGGAGTACCGCGATTATCTGACGCTGGTGCAGTTGGCCGAAGAGGAAGGGCTCGATTCGGCCTGGGTGTCGGAGCATCACGGCTCGGACGACGGTTACCTCCCTTCGCTCCTTCCGATGCTCGCGGCGTTCGCGGCGGTGACCCAGCGGATCGAGTTGGGCACCGGAGTGGTGCTGGCCCCGTTCCACGACCCCTTGCGCATCGCCGAGGACTTCGCCGTGGTCGATCAGATCTCCGGGGGCCGGACGATCGCGGGCTTCGGGATCGGATGGCGGGACGAGGAGTTCCGCATGTGGAACCTGGACGTCTCTTCGCGCGTGCGTCGTCTCACCGAGCTGGTCGAGGTCGTGCGCTTGGCATGGACCACCGACCGGTTCTCTTACTCCGGGAAGCACTTCGACTACTCGGACGTGGCGATCACGCCGAAGCCGGCCCGGGTGCCGCCGATCTTCGTAGGTGGGTTCGTCGACTCGGCCATAAAGCGGGCGGGCCGGCTCGGGGACGGGTACCTGTCATCGCGGGCCCAGCCGGAGCGGGTCGCGGAAGCCTTCAGGATGGCGGCCGAAGAGCGATCGGCGGCGGGCCGGGAAGGGCCGCCGATGGTCGGCATCCTCCAGAACGCGTTCGTCACGAACGATCCCGACGGCGATTGGCCCATGGTGCGTGATGGGATCGGGCACCAGCTCGGGGTCTACGCGGGATGGCGCGCCGGGACCGACGTGCCGGGCAAGCCGCTGGAGGTTGCTCCGCCCTCCGAAGAGGACATACGACGGACCACGGCTTACGGGACGCCGGAACAGGTCGTCGAGTACCTGCAGCCGATCGCCGCGGTGCTGGCCGAGTATCCCGAGTCCCACCTCGTGCTACGGCTGCACTACCCAGGCATGTCGGTCGAACCGGCCGCCGAAGCGGTCCGCCTGCTCGCCCGCTCCGTGGCCCCCGCCCTCCGCCATCTCTAGCTCGTGCGCTCTCTGAGGTTCCCGTGTTAGTTCGGGTTGCTGAGGCAGGCGACATCCCGGCATTGGTCGAGATGACCGAGATGATCGCGGCCGAGGTCATGTGGATCGGCCAGCAATCCCCGATCGACCGAGATGCGCGCGCCGCGCAGCTCCTTGAGACCCTCGACGGAACGATCCGCGGCACCGTGCTCGTGGTCGAGAGGGCCGAGGTGGTGGTCGGCTACGCCTGGCTGATCGAGAAGTTCTCCGGCGTGATCTACCTCGGGATGATGTTGTTGCCGGAAGCGCGCGGGCAGGGACTCGGCTCGGCTCTGTTGCAGGCTTGTATCGACGAGGCCCGGGACCGAGATGCTCACAAGATGGCGCTCGAGGTGTGGCCTCACAACGAAGCCGCGATCCGCCTCTACGAGAAGTTCGGGTTCGTCCACGAGGGCCGTCTCGTCCGTCACTACAAGCGCAAGAACGGCGAGATCTGGGACTCGGTGCTTATGGCTCTCCACCTCTGAGCTTTTTCGGGTCGGGAAAGGCTCGCATAGCGAGCGAGATCGAGGTGGGAATCGGGATGGGGGAAGATACGGGCCGTGGATAGAGAGCGAACGGGGCTCGTTGGTGTGGGGGTCCTCATCGGCGGGCTGCTCGGCATCTGGCTATGGGGCTCGATGCTGATGGCTCCGTGGAAGCTCGCGACCGGGCTGCTCGATGCTCGGGAACACCTCCGGCTCGCTCAGAAGAGCCTCTCGAAGACCCAGCTGAAGGTGGCTCGGTACGAGACGCTGGCAGCTGCGGGAGCGGTCGACCGGGCCCGAGAGGGGCTACGGGACGGAGGGCCCGCCCTTGATCTGTTGCGCAGCATCTCGGTGGTCGACAACGCTCTGAAAGAGGTGCCGCACCTGATCGCGGCGGCCGACCACTCGGCGAAGGCGGCGCTCGGAACGCTCAACGTCGCCCAGGATTCGCTGCGGGGGCCGCGAGCGGTTGTGGTCGAGGACCCCGACGACCCCAAGGGCAAGAAGATCGACCTCGAACGCCTCCAGGAACTCGCCGCGACGATCACCGACGTGAGGGCCGAGATATCGGCCTCGAAGGAAGAACTGCAGGCGGTGGATCTCGACAACCTGCCCGAACGGGTGCACGACGGGATCCTCGATGGGATCGAGACGGCGACCGAGGCCGACAAGACGTTGCGGGACGCCGAGGCGGGCCTGAAGATCCTGCCCGGAGTGCTCGGCGCCGACGGACCCCGCACCTACATGTTGGGGTTCCAGAACTCGGCCGAACAGCGAGGGACCGGAGGCGCGTTGCTCAACTTCGGTCTGATGCAGATCGCCGACGGTTCGCCGGAACTGTCCGAGGATGCGGGCTCGGTCTACAACGTCGACAAGGACCGCCAGCAGATCTCGATACCGTTGCCGCCCGATGCCTGGTACGTGGCGAACATCGTCGATGCCCAGCGCTTCGGAAACGCCAACTGGTCGCCGGACTGGCCGCTGTCGGCTCAGATCACGATGGACTACGCCCAGGCGAGCGCGCCGGAGTTCCCCGAGATGGACGGCGTCATCGCCGTCGACCCCGTCCTGATGGAGAAGCTGATGCCGGGCGTGGGGCCGTTCACGGTTGCCAACCGCTCGATCACCTCCAAACGCATCGTCGACTTCATGCTCTACCGCGCCTACGCGTCTTGGCCGATCGCCGGCCAGAGACGAGTGGTTCTCAAACAGGTGGTGGACAAGTTCTACGAGGGATTGTTCGCACCGGCGAAACCTACCGATCTGCTGGGCGGCTTCGGCGGCGCGCTGACGCAGAAGCACGTGCAGATATGGATGGCCGACCCGCTCGAACAGAGATTCATCGAGCGTATGGACTGGGACGGCGCGATCACTCCACCCGACGAGCTCGAGGACGACGATTACATCTACGTCGTAGAGCAGAACGTTGGGGGCAGCAAGCTCGACTACTTCGACACCAACGTCAACACGATGGAGGTCACGTTCGAGGGCAACGACGCGTTGGTGAGCACGGAGATGAGGGTTCGCAACGGGGTGTTCCTGCCCCAGCCTCGTTACTCGATGGGTGACTCACAGACGCCCAACGCGTGTGCGGCGGCTCGGTGCCCGGTACACCGACCGATGCTCAATCTCTACGTGCGTGACGATGCCGAGCTGATCTCTGCAGAAGTCTCAGGGGACGACGTGACCCGCATCGATGCCCCTCCAAGCGTGGCGACCTGGAGCGGCGACATGCCTCCGACCCACTTCGAACTCGGGAAGAAGGTGTGGTCCGGCACGCTACAGATCCCGCCGCAGGCCGAGGGCGCGATCACCTACCGGTACCGGGTGCCGGCCGTACTGCAGGAGCGAGGGGGCCGCTCGGTGTACCGTCTGCACGTCCAACACCAGCCCAAGGTCCGGCCCGAGACCCTGATCGTGCGCATCCGCCTTCCCGAGGGAGCGAGCGGCATCAAGGCGAAAGGTTGGGAGCGGGACGGTGGCTTCCTGGTGTGGGAGAACGAACTACTCACCGATCAGATCTTGGAGGTCTCGTGGCGAAAGTGAGAGCCGCGATCCTGGCAGCAGGCCGCTGAGTACGCATGGGTGGTCAGCACCCGAAGACGCTTCTTCCCTTGGGCGACGGCGAGCCGATGCTCAAGTACATCCTCGACGGGCTGAAGGAGGCCGGCGTCGACGATCTGCTGGTCGTGACCGGATTCATGCCGGGCGAGGTGCAGGGATTCGTGACCGAGAACTGGGGCGAAGCCACTTTCGTGCACAACGCCCGCTACGCGTCGTGGGGCAACTTCCACACAGTGCGGCTTGCTCTCGACCAGTCCCCCGGTTACGACCTGATGATCGTGAACTCGGACATCGTCGTGCATCCTGCCGTCTTCCGGCGCGTGATGAAGAAGGACGGAGAACTGGTCCTCGCGGTGCAACGACGGCAGCGTCTCGACATGGAAGACATGCGCGTGCAACTCGACAAGGACAAGGTGCTCGGCGTCAGCAAGCAGCTATCGAGGGCGCGCGGCCACGGCGAGTACTGCGGTGTCTCGATGTTGCGAGGCCGGGCGCACCGGCTTTACGGCGATGTCGCGACCGAGTGGGAGTGGCAGGCGCATACCAAGGGCTACTACGAAGACGTGTACCACTCGATGATCGCTCGGGGGATCGACGCCCGGGCCTCGGAGGTGGCCGCCGGTGAATACGCCGAGGTCGACAACCCCGAGGACGTGGCTGCCGCTCTCAAGGTCG
>JBKHYB010000001.1:0-19010 GCA_046565725.1 Actinomycetota bacterium | reverse complement strand
CTGAAGCTGCGTGAGTTGAACCGTCGGGTGATCGGCGTTGGGGTCGAGGGCTCCACCTCGGAGCTCCTTCCTGGTGCGTGCGACGAGTTCCTCTTCTACGAGCGTCTGCTCGGTCCGTCGTCTGCGAAGAGCGCCCCCAAGCGGCGCCGGCGCAAGGTCGCAGCGACGAACGGGGACTCCGATGAGTCGACGTCGGATCTCTCCGAGTTGGCACGGTTGACGACCAAGACGCTTACCGGATTGCAGCGTTCGTCTGACGGTTCGGTGCTCTCGTCGATGGTCAAGCGAGCGATCCTCCGTAAGGACCCGACGTTCTCCGAGAGTGACTACGGCTTCCGCACCTGGAGCGAGCTGATGCGTTACCTCGAGACCTCGGGCATCGTAGAGCTGAAGCCGGGCACGGCCGAAGGCGATCCTCTGGTGGACTTCCCCAGCGATGGGGGCGGCGAGGGCCAGGCTTTCGAGTTGCTCAAGGATGTCGTGGCCGAGCTCGAGAAGAAAGGGTCGGCTCCGCCGCTGTCGGGACTGAAGGACCTTCTCCGCAAACGCAAGCCGGGCTTCTCCGAGAAGGACTACGGCTACGGAGGTTTCCTGCAGTTCGTGAAAGCCGCCTCTGCCAAGGGCCTGGTAGACCTCCAATGGAACGACGAAGCCGAGGACTACTACCTCTCCACCAACTAACTCTCCGTTCTTTTCCTCGTTATCCCCCTTATCGGGGGATGTCCAGGAGAAGTTGGCGCTCAAGCGCCTGACGGATCTCACGCTCCACCCGCTCAGGTTCGAAGAACACTTCTTCCCAGGTGAAGTACAGGACGGTTATGCCGGCCTTCATCAAGGCCCGATGCCGACGGACGTCCCTCTTAAGCCAGCCGTTCGCCGCGTGCCACTTGAGACTGTGGCATTCGATCGCCAAGAGGTGACTGGGGTAATAGAAGTCGAGGTAATAGACGTCGTTGCCCACTGCGATCCGAAAGTTCGGGATGGCCTTCGTCTCTTTGATCCGGGAGAGGATCCGTTTCATGCGGGCCTCGAAAGCGCTTCTCAGTTCGGCGTCGCTCGAGTCTCTCGCCATGAGCAGCACGCGGAGTTCCTTGGCCCCGCGGCGCCCGCGCCCACCGTTCCGCCGTAGCTCGTCCCAGAGCCGAGGGATGGCCGTCAGGCGCTTCCGAAGGGCATCGTCGAGGGCGAGCCCCACCGCTCGTGGGTTTACGCGTCCGGCCAGGTCGAAGATCGTTCTCGTCGGATTCGTGACAGGGATGCCCTCCACTCTGACGGTCGGAGGGAGATCGCCGGGACGCAGCCGATGGATGCGGATGCCTTCTGTCCTGGTCCCACCGGTAACGGCGATCTCGACCTTCTCCCCGTCGCTGATCCCATCAAGACCGAGAGCGGCTCCCGCCGAACATCCGAAGAGCCTGGAGTCAGCTCCACCCCAAGAGGTTGCAGCCCTCCAGCGCGAGAGTTCGGTGAAGGGAACGGTAGTAGATCGGTAGATCCCCGGGTGCACCCGTTCCAGTGTTCCGTTCGTGGTCCGGAGTTGGATCTGTTTCTTGGAGAGCCCTAGCCCGCGCATCTCTGTTATCGAGACGATCCCATGGTTGTTTCGAAGGTGGTTCGCTAGAAGTCGATCTACATCAGTCATGCGCCCTAGAGAACAGGGCTGGGGACCAGCGCGTTGTGACCAACGTCACAACTTCTCCTGATGGACCCCCTTATAGGGGGTTAACGAGGAAAAGAAGGGGGGTTAGCGGAGCCAGGTGCGGACTATGGCTTTGCTGAAGCCCCACGCGTAGCGCAGCGTCGTCGGCTTCTTCGTCGTCCCGAAGGCCCGGCGCCGGAGCGTGATCGGTACTTCCACCACCTTGAATCCCTTGCGGGTTGCGTCGAGGATCACCTCGGACACGTAGAACTGGTCCTGACGCAGATCCAGGCGCCGCAACGCGTCGGCCGTCATCGCGCGATAACCGGTCGAGGGATCGGTTATGCGCGTGCGCGCCAGGGCGGTCAACAGCTTGGCGAAGACCCGGACCCCGAGCGAGCGAGCCCCGGACTCGATCTCGAAGGAACCCAACACGCGGGACCCTTGGACCATGTCGGCATCGCCTTCGAGCAACGGAGCGACGAGCCGATCCATCTCGCGCGGGTCGTGTTGGTTGTCGGCGTCGATCGTCACCACAACCTTGGCCCCCGCATCGAGAGCCGCTTGGTATCCGAGCCGTACGGCTGCGCCGGAACCTCTGCGCAGGTCACGCCTGATGACGGTCGCGCCGAGCCGCCGAGCGATCAGGTCGGTGCCGTCGGTGCACCCATCGGCGATGACGATGGGGCACACCTGCATCCCGTGAACGCTCTCGGGCATGGCCGCGAGCACCGAAGGGAGGTTGTCGGCTTCGTTGTAGGCGGGGATCACCACACAGCAGGCATCGGCGGGAAGGATCCAATTCTCGTCCCGCAACCTCTGCAACGCCATGTGATCGACCAGGTTGCCGATCTCGTCGGACAGGGTGTCGTCACGGGAGAAGCCCCGGAAGAGCAACGCCAGCGTGAGCAGGTTGGAGATGACCAACAGACCGATGATGCGCCGTTCCTGCCCCCGCTTGAAACCGAGGGCATTGAGAGCCGGGTTGAGCAGGTCTGGAGCGGAAGCAGCGACGATCAGCCCGAAGACCACGACCGCGATGAGGACCGTCTCCCCACGACGAAGCTGCCCTCGGCGATACCGCATGAGGGCGAAAGCTGCGAGTGCTGCGGCGACCGCCGCACCGAAGATCCTGAGTCCCATGATGTCGTCCTTGACCTGTGGAACGGGCCGGAAGCGAGGCTAGCACGGCGCCGGTCACCACCATATTTACCCCCTCGAGGGGTCGATATGTGCGGTTTCGGGGGCATCTGATGAAACCGAACGGTGACCGGCACCCCCGCCCGGGACTAACGTGCATCCATGCACTGCACCCGAGCCTGCATCGCGCTCTTGCTCATCTCGGCGTTCTTGGCCGTGGGGCCTAGTGGCGCGGGTGCCCCGAGCGCGTCCGCCGAGGTGACCCAGGGGTGCCGGGAGCGCGAGTGGGGATATCGCTGTTTCTACGGTCCCTTCGTGGTCACCCCGGACACCGATCAAGCCTTCGACTTCGTGCCGACCCCGCCCGAGCCCGGATATATCACTTCCATGTACGCGACGCTGGTCGAGCCCGACGGCGACCGGGTGCCGCGTCATGCTGCGCATCTCCACCATGTCTTATGGGGCAACCCCAACCGTCAGGACCTGACCTGCACCACGCCCCCGTTCGACCGCTTCGATCGTTTCTTCGCAACCGGTAAGGAGCGGACGAGGATCGAGTTACCCGACGGCTACGGCTACTACTGGGATGCGTTGCCTCCGCCCGGCTATCCGGACGTTCCGCCCACGTGGGTGATGGCACATCACATCATGGGGATGCACGAGGGTCTCGAGCAGGAAGTCTTCGTGCGCTTCGACATCGGCTTCACGCCGGAGTCGGAAGCATCCCTCACCGACATCGTCCCGCTGTGGTTGGACGTGGATAACTGCGGCGACTCGGAATACGACGTGGCTCGCGGAAGTGGCACCGACGGCATCCACGAGCAGACCTGGGACTACACGATGCCGATCGGTGGTGAGCTGATCGCGCTAGGGGGCCACCTCCACGATGGGGGCATCAAGTTGCGTCTGGACAACCTCACCAAGGACCGGAAGATGTTCGTGTCGCGCGCCGTCTACCGGGACGAGCCGGGCTGGGACCTGCGCCGGATGACCTCGTGGGCGGGCGTACCGGGCAGACACGTCGATGCCGGCGACGAGTTGCTGCTGCGCTCCTTCTACGACGATTCGAGGAACCGCCGGGGAGCGATGGGCATCATGATCGGGGCCCTCGTTCCGTCTATGGATTGAGGTAGGGGCGTTTGGGGCGAGGGACGGAGACGACCTCGCTCGCATCCACCACCACCTCGGTCCCCAGCGGATAGAGCTTGCCGGTCACCTCGACCCAGTCGTCCTTGGCGAACCTGCCGGGGGGAGCGCCCACCACCCGCACCTCGACCGAGAGGGCATCGGCGACGCAGCACGAGATCATGAAACGGGTGAGGGTGAACTCGTCGGCCGGATCTCCGGAGTCGCGGGTGACGAAACCGACGAAGGAGACCTCCGCTCCCGCGCGTTCGGCAAGGGCTCTCATCGCCTCGCGCGAGCGCAACGCTCCACCGACGTCGACCAAGGTCAACTCGCCGTCGGTGATGTCCTCGGCCGAGGACACGTAGGACCCGCCGACGATGCTCGAGCGGCGCGAGGCGGCGTAGGAATCCAGCGAGGCGGCGGGCATCGATGCCATCACCACGACAGGAAGGAGCACGAGTCCCACGCCCGCCGCGTCGCGCGGCGTTAGGGGGGCCGGGTCGTGTTCACGCAGTGACAGCAGACGAGCGATCGTCGCTCCGGTGAGGACGAACGCTCCGACGGGGACGACCCAGTCGGTGCGCGACGAGAGGTAAAGGGCGGTCTGGCCGCTGATCATCAGGTACCAGAACAGAGCGCACCACGCGCCCAACACCAACGTGGTGACTAACCTGCGAGATGACAGGCGGGGGCGATCGGCGATCGAGCTCATCCGAAGGCCACCTCCATCCATAACGTGCCGGCGAGCGTGACGGCGCCGACGACCAGAACGACGGTGGTCAGGAATCCCTTCGTGTAGGTGCCGCGGTAGAGGAACGTGAGTTTCGTGTCGACCATCGGACCAAACACCAGGAACGCCAGCTGCGCCCCGACGCCGAACTGCACGAACGATGCGGCTACGAAAGCGTCCGATTCAGAGCACAGCGACAACAGATAGGCCAGGACCATCATCGACACCAGCGCGACGACCGGCGTCTCGGCGACGGACCCGATGATCGAAGACGGGACGAATGTCTGCAATGCCGCTGCGACGGCCGCTCCGATCACGAGGTAACGGCCCATGAAGAAGAAGTCGCCGGAGAGGTGGCCGGCGAACGCAGCCCAGCGCGGCCCGCTCGGGTGCGAGTGGTCGTGGCTATCGTCGGGCCGCGGTTTGAGCAACCCCTCTTTGCTCTGGTGGGCTACCACCCAGCCGACCGCCATTGCCGCCAGCAGCCCGAGGCCGGCGCGCCCGAACACCATCGGCCACAGCGTGTCCCGCCCGCGATAGGCGATCACGGTCGAGGCGATCACCACCGGGTTGAGGATCGGAGCCGCGAGCATGAACGTGACCGCTGCAGAGGGAGCGAGCCCCTTGGCCGCCATCCGACGAGCGACCGGGACCGAGCCGCACTCGCACACGGGGAACGCCATCCCTGCGAGACCGGCTGCGGGTAGTTGCAACGGGCGCGGCAGCAGGGCTAGTCGTTCGAAAGCGCTCGGCGGGACGAACACCTCGATCAGCGCGGAGACGACCGCCCCCAGCAAGACGAACGGGACCGCCTCGACGAGCAGTGACGCGAACACCAGGAAGAAGTTCTGCAACGCAGGGACCTGGCCGGGTTCGGTGATCCGTAGCAGGGCGGCGACAGTGGCTGCTCCGAGGACGAGATAGGCGGCGACGGTCCAGTCGGATCTCTTCTGCGGGAGTGCTATCTGGGCCATCAGCAGTACCTCTCGAAACTCACGGCTATCGACGTGAAGACGTCTGCGAACACCTTATTGCCGGCGGCGTCCGTAAGGCGCCCGAGCGCCGCGAGGATCCGGTCCTCACTCAAGCCTCGATCGGCCAGCACCTGCTGATCGATGAACAGTCCGCCGGGAGTGGTGGCTTCCACCACATCGGCTCCTAGTTCGACCTCGAGCGAGTCTTCGATCTCGGCGGCGGAGGCGCCGGTCATCGTCTCGGAACCTAGTCCGGCGACGACGAACAGCGCGCTGTCGCCCGAGACCCGACGTGCCTCGCGCTGCAATGCGGTCAGTTGTCTCGGTAGGTCCCAGGCAGGGACGTCGAGTACAACACCGAGCAGGTCGACGGCGCCCCCTTGCCCGTATCCGTCGCCCAACACCCTTCGAGCGGCGCTCACCTCGTCGCCGGGTTCTGCGAGGACGATGTCGTCACGATCGTTGTCGATGTACCAGTTGCCGCCGATCAGACCCTGATGAGAGATGTCCGGGGCCACGAGACCGATGCGCGCTCGTTGCCGAGTGCTCTCGTCGAGATCGTCGCCGAGCGTGGCGATCACCGAGATCGGCGAGCGTCTGGACCATGCCTTAACCAACCGGCCCCGATCGTCACGCAATAGCGTGCCCGTGATGCCGTGCTGGCGCGGCAGACCTCCGGTGCCGATCGTGGCGAGCAGCGCGGCCGGATCGAGCGGTTGCGTCCCGGGGTCGGCCGTGGCCGAGTAGGCGCCGTCGGCGACGGGCTCGAGATCGTCACCTCCCACCCCGAGCAGGGCCACGAGCACGACCAGTCGCGGCGGCACACCGGAAGCGATGTTGGGGAGGGCGGTTCCGGAGCGAACCTCGGGGTGCTGCCGTTCGAGGCCGATGATCTCGGCGACCGTGGGGGCGATCCGGTCGAAGGTGACGCCTTCGGGGAGGGACGCACCCTCTGCGACCCCCGTTCCGGAGAACATCAGCGGCAGGGTTTCGGGTGTTTCGGATGTGGTCGGCCAGGCCGGGCCGGAGCCGCTCTCGAAGGCCGTCCCTCCGTGGACCTCGCTCCGGGCAACCGCCATCACGTCGGGCGAGCGGCCGTCGCGGAATCCCGCCACGATGCGGTCGCGGACCGACGACGGCAGGCCGCAGAAGGGCACGTCGGCGGTTGCGCTCACCGGTTCTTCGCAGGCGCGGCCTACGCACCCGAACCTGAGAACGGCCCCCACCCCAGCGACGAGCGCGCTGGCGACCAGGATCGTCAGGAGGCGCTGCCGGGTGGAGGGGGAGGTGCCCGCGATGTTTCGGAAACTCACCGGTCCAAGTTACCGTTTGGAACCGGCAAACCGTCCCAACCTTTCCGAGGAGTGTCGTGCTCAAGCGCGTAGCGATCATCGCCGTCCTGGCAGCAGTGATAGCAGGAGGGGCCCTGTACGCCCTGCGACCCGCCGAGGGGGTGCCGGAGGGCGCTCCGACCGAGGATGAGATGGCGTCCGAGATCGGCGCCCCGATCATGGAGCACGTCAAGCGCGGCCACGTGGTGGGGGCATCCGGCGAGATCTACCTGGTGCCGAAACCCCACAACTTCCTGATCGGTGAATGGGACCTCACGACGCTCGGCACCGACACTCCGACGATGTCGACTTCGCACCCGAACCCGTGGAACTACCTCACGCGGGTGCCCATCGTGTTCTGGGGGCCGGGTTACGTCGAGGCGGGTGTGGACGAGTCCGTGGTCGATATCGCGGATATCGCACCGAGCTTCGCCGACGTTCTCGGCATGGACACCTCTCCCTATCAGGGTGAGTCCCTCCTCGAGCCGGCCGGCAAGCGCCCGAAAGTGATCTTCACGGTGATCATCGACGGTGGTGGGTGGAACGCTCTGCAGTACCACTCGGACTCGTGGCCGAACATCAAGCGGTTGATGGACACCGGACTGACATTCGTGAACGGCACGATCGGTTCGGCCCCCTCGATCACGGGCGCGCTTCACGCAACGATGGGCACCGGTGTTTATCCGGAGACGCACGGGATCCCCGGCAACCAGATGCGGGGCGCCGACGGCAAGAACACCGATACCTGGCTGCAGAACGCAGACCCGCGTTACCTCAAGGTTCCGACGATGTCGGAACTGTGGGACGAACAGAACGGCAACGACGCGATCGTGGGAACGGTTTCGTACGAGGGATGGCACCTCGGCATGATCGGTCACGGAGCGCAACGCGACGGCGGCGACAAGGACATCGCCGTGTTGTGGGAGGCCGAGGAGAACGCCTGGTGGGTCAACGAGGACTACTACGAGTTGCCGGACTATCTGCAGACGACCGACCTCGCCACATTGGAAGGCTACGAGGAGGAACTCGACGCGCGCGATGGACTGGAGGACGGGTCTTGGTACGGGAAAACCCTCGAGCAGCTTCAAGAGGACCTCATACGTCCCGGCACTCCTGCTTTCGTGCGGTTCACAGGGGATGCGGTCGAAGAGGTCATGCGTGAGGAAGGGTTCGGAACCGACGACATCACCGACCTGATGTGGGTCGAGATGAAGATGCCGGATTACGCCGGACATGCCTGGAACATGATCGGTCCCGAGCAGGAAGACGTCATCCGCGAGACCGACCGCCAGATCGGGCGCTTCCTCGATACCCTCGACGAGCTCGTCGGCAAGGGGAACTATCTGTTCGCTCTCAGCGCGGACCATGGCCAGCAGCCACTTCCGGACACCTACGGGGGCTGGAGGATCAACAACAGGGAACTGCAGCGCGACATCGAGGCCCGCTTCGGAGAAGTGATCGAGAAGGTCACGCCCGTCGACATCTATGTCGATCGCGATGCCCTCGAAGACAGCGACTACACGATGGAGGACATCGCCCGGTACCTCGGCACCTACACGATCGGAGAGAACATCCCCGAGGGCGTTCCGGGTGCCGATCTCGTGCCCGAGGGTCGTCTCGACGAGACCCTGTTCGCCGGAGCGTTCTCGACCGGTTTCCTACAGGAGATGTCTTACGAGGACATCGCCGCCCTCGGCGACGGCGAGTATCCGGAAGGCGACTTCACGATCGGCGATTAGTTCGCGTGCACCATCTCTTCGAGCGCCTTCCATAACGTTGCTCGATCGGACGCGCTCTCCTTCGTGCGGGTCATGCGATGCGTTGGTCGGGGAGCGCGGTCGTGCCAGAACAACCCGGTCGACTGTCCCGGAGGTCCGGCGGCAGCGAGGTAGACGATCGTGTCCGCACCCTCGTTCGAGTCGCGCAGGAGCGGACGGGTGACCTTCCGGAAGGTCGGCAGCGATGCTTCGATCCCGGGCGTGTCGGCCCAGCCCGGATGCATCGAATGCACGACCGTGCCCTGCTCTTTCAGTCTTTCGGCCCACAGCTCGGTGAGGATCACCTGGGCGCGCTTGGCGTGAGCGTAGGCGACCGCGCCGCTGTAGTCCTCTGTCGCAAGTTGGAGGTCGTGGGGGCGCAGCCGCTGCGTGTACATGCCGCCCGACGACACCGTGACGATCCGGCCCCCGTCCTCCAGCAGAGGAGCGAGTTCCTTGATGAGCAGATGGGGGCCGAGCACCATCGTGGCGAAGGTCATCTCGTGCCCATCCACCGAGCTGTGCCGTGATGCAAGTAGAGCGCCGGCGTTGTTGACCAGCACGTCGAGCCGTGCCTCCCGAGCCCACACCTGCGCGGCGAGGCTCCCGACCGAAGCCAGCGAAGACATGTCCGCGATGTACAGGCCGACATCGTCGTTCCCGGAAGCGGATGCGATCGCCGCCCTTGCGATCCGGCCCTTGTGAGCGTCGCGAGTCACGATGCGCACCGCCGCTCCCATCGTTGCCAGTCTCCGAGCCGAGGCGAAGCCGAGGCCGGAGTTTCCTCCGGTGATGAGGACGACCTTGCCGCTCATGTCGATCGCGTCGAGGTCCTCCCACTCGAACAGCCGTTTGCGGATCGCCGGGCCGAGAAGCGTGAAGCTGGGGATGACGGTGGTCTCGACGACCTTGTCGATGAGGTTTCGCAGGGTGGGCATCGCCCCAGGATAGGGTTCCCTCCGACCATGGACATGATCAAGCGCGGCATCGCACTCATCACCAAGCAGCGGGATTTCGGACTCCTGATGGGCGTTCAGTTCCTGGGGCAAGCGGGGGACGGCATCGTCCAGGCGGCCCTAGCGAAGGTCGTCGCCTTCGGGGGCCAGGAGGGCTTCGATCTCGAGAACGCCCGTGATCCCGAAGAGCTACTCCGCATCGTTCTCTACGTGCTGGTTCCCTACACGGTCCTGTCCCCATTCTTCGGTGTCGTGATCGATCGGTGGGATCGCCGGCGTCTTCTGTTCTGGTCGAACGCGGTGCGGGCCGTGCCGGTGGCGGCCATAGCTCTCCTCGGCACCGGCGACGTGGGCGATCTGCCGCTCTTCGCCGCCTTCCTTTTAACGCTGTCGATGACTCGGGTGGTTCTCGCGACCAAAGCCGCGGCTCTGCCGGCCGCCCTCGACAACCAGTCTCTCGTGGAGGGCAATGCCACGAGCCAGTTGGGCGGAGCGATGTTCCAGTTGGGCGGAGCGGGGACAGCGATCGTTGCAGCCGGTTTCATCTCCACCGATCCGATCGTTCTGGTGGGCGCGCTCGTGTACGGGGCGGCGGCGGCCCTCGCGATGCTGATCCGGAAGGTCGGCGAAACGCGGGGGTCACGGCTCTCCTTCGCTCAAGAGGTCGCTCGGGTCGCCGGAAACATCTGGGCCGGACTGCGGGAGGTGGGACGCACGCCCAAGGCGGCTGCGTCGATCAGCACCTACTTCTGGTTGCGGCTGCTGTGGAGCTTCTCCATCGTCGGCATCGGGTTCGCTGCTCGTGAGCTGCTCGCCGGTGACGACATGCAGATCTTGATCATCACGGGGGGTGCGGGCGCCGCGGGAGCGGTGCTCGGGTTCATCTCGGCCGCCCGGTTGCATGAACGGGTCCGCACGATCGGTTATCTCGTGCTGTTCGCCTCAGTCCTCGCGGGTGGTTCGGCCATGGTGCTGGGTAGTTTCGGCTCGAAAGCGGCGCTGGCCTTACTGACGTTCTGTCTCGGGCTCGGGTTCTTCCTCGGGAAGATCTCGCTCGACACCTTGGTGCAACAGGCTCTGGGGGACGACTTCCGAGGCCGCGCGTTCTCCCTGTACGACATCGCCTACAACATGGCCTGGTTGGTCGCCGCGGGAGCGCTGCAGATCTTCTATACCGAAGACGCGTCGAGCGGGAACCAAGGGATCCTGATCGCCGGCATGGGCGTCGTGTTCCTCGCCGGTGTGGTGGTTCTCGCCGCCTGGTACAAGCGGGCAGGGCTCCTGCAACCCGAGGTCACGGCCGCCGAGGTCCGCATCTGACGACCGCGATGGCACGGAGAACGATCGGGCTGTGGCTGGTCGCGGCCCTTGCTGTGGGGGCCGCCGGCACAGTTGCTCTGGTTCGGATCTCTGAAGAACCCGCTCCATCGTTCCGCGCTCAGATGTGTGGACTACCCGAGGAGTGGTTGCTGTCGACGCAGCGCGGCTACTTCGAGGAACGCTCCGGTCAGATCGCGCTGTTGCCGAAGCAGCCTGCTTACATGGCCACCGGGGGTGGGGGATGGAGTCACTCCGGGCCCTGGCCCTACCTGCAGGACGTTCCGTTGGTCGTTTACGGGCCCGGGATCGTTCCGGCCGTCGGCAACATCGAGCGACCGGTGACGGTCGCCGACATAGCCCCGACGATCGCCGCTCTCTTGCACGGACAGGTGTCGGACTCGGACGGGACTCCACTCGCCGAGGTGGCGAACGTCGACGAGGTCACGCTCGGCCGGAAGCGGCCGAAGTTGATCGTCACGATCGTGTGGGACGGCGGGGGCTGGAACACCCTCGAACAGTGGCCCGGAGACTGGAAGAACCTCCTCGCGATGATGGAGGGAGGCGTTTCGTACACGAACGCGACGGTCGGCTCCAACCCATCGGTCACTCCGGCGGTGCACACGACGATCGGCACGGGGGTGTTCCCGTGGAAGCA
This sequence comes from Actinomycetota bacterium, assembly GCA_046565725.1. GTDB lineage: Bacteria > Actinomycetota > CADDZG01 > CADDZG01 > WHSQ01 > CALMBW01. Next base: position 7,380 of record JBKHYB010000001.1, on the reverse strand, counting down.
CGGAGTAACCGGCGTTCCCGTGCGCGACGAGCAGGGCGAGGTCGTGGACTCGTTCCTCGAAGGTGAGTCCTCTCGCTTCATCCGGGTTCCCACGATCGCCGAGCGTTGGGACGAGCAGAACGGTCAGCGGGCGCTGGTGGGGATGTTGGGATACGAGCCGTGGCACCTCGGGATGATCGGGCAGGGGGCCGAGAGACCGACGGGTGATAAGGATCACGGCATCTGGCTCAACACCGAGACCAACGAGTGGAAGACCAACCCCTCGCACTATTCGCTTCCCGCTTCGGTTACTTCGGTCGGAGGTTTGGAGGAGTACATCGCCGAGCTCGATGCGGCCGACGGAGCCGTCGACGAAGCGTGGCTCGACAACGAGATCCTGGGGACCGTCGATAGATGGGAAGAGACGCCCGCCTTCATCCGCTTCCACCGAGAGGTGATGGAGAACATGATCGCCGAGGAGGGCTACGGAGATGACCGGATCACCGACCTCCTGTTCACCAACTTCAAACAGATAGACCGGGTCGGCCACTACTTCAACATGGATTCCGAAGAGGTGAACCAGTCGCTGCTCATGACCGATTCGATGCTCGGCGAGTTCCTGGAGTTCCTCGACGATGAGGTGGGCCGCGGCGATTACGTCGTATTCCTCACCGCCGACCATGGACAGCAGCCGGACGCTCCCGACGTGAACGGCTACGCGATCGATCCTAACGAGGTGAAGGCCGACATCAACGCCGAGTTCGGCGAGGTCACCCGAGCCGTCTGGCCCACCGAGGTGTTCCTGCTCGAGGACGAGATGGCCGAGCTCGGAGTCACCGTCGAAGACGTAGCCCGCTTCCTCTCCACCTACACCGTCGGGGACAACCTCAGCGACCCCAACACCTTCACGGGCACCTTCTCACCCTCCGACCGCATCTTCGCCCTATCCACCCCCTCCAGTTTCCTAACAAGTTTTGACCCCCGTATAGGGGATAGTTGTGGCGCGGAAAATGGAGCCTGACGGGCCGGGAACCGGAGCGCCATGGGACCCGGGTTTCTGAGCGCGGAACGTCCCCTATAGGGGGGCGAAATCTTGTTAGAAAACGGGGGGCTCAGGGGGGCTACTATGGCGCCACCCATGGAAACTTCCACATTGACTCAGCGCGCATCCGTCCCGACCGTCCCTCAGGACACGATCACCCGGATCCTGGGCAAGCCGGTCGCCTACCTCCTCACCACCGCAGTCCTGCTGGCCCTGTTCGGATGGACCTTCGTGGCCAACCCCGACAGGGTGGCTCCGACCAAGGACCCGGCCTACTACACCTGGCGGACCGAGGCCCTGATCAACGAGGATCCCGAGACGCTCCTCAACATCGAGGGGGCCTTCGGCATGTTCGAGGGCGGCTATCGGATCTATGCACCGGTCGTCGGCGGGTTCCTGCGTGAGGCCGCGGGGATCTCGACCCTGAGGGTGACGGTCGTGATGATGACGGTGCTTCCCGTGTTGATCGCCCTGTTGCTGGCCGGCTTCGCCTACCGGCAGAGGCGCGATCCGCTGATCTGGCATTCCGTGGCGCTGGGCGCGGGAAGCCTGCTGCTCACGCCGCCATTCGTGGGCTATCTCGACAACGTCCTGTGCCTCGTCTTCCTCGCCGCTTCCCTCTACTTCATCCCGACCGCGAAGAACTCGTGGCCGTCGCGCGTCGCGTTCTTCCTGTTCTTGCTGGGGGCCGGGTTCACGCATCCGACGACGTTGGTGATCTTCTGCGTCGTACTCGGGGGGATGGCTGCAGCGAGGCTGCTCTTCCGGAGGTTCGACCTCCGCAGCGTCATCACCGATGACGGGCCCATGTTGCTGACGGCGTTCGCGGCGGCGGTGACAACGGTTGCGGTCTGGACCGTTGGGATCTGGGGGAAGAGCGCATCGCTCAGTGAATCGGCGCTGTCGCCCCCCTATGGCAGTGACTTCTTCGTCGACCGACTCGTGCTGTGGGTCAAGGCCATGACGCCGGCCCTCAACGTTCCACTGTTCGTGATCGGTCTCGTGGGATTACTCGTGGCGACCAAGAAGCGAGCTGCCGAGGACGATCTGACGCGGGTGAGCATCGTGTGGCTGGCGCCGCTCGTGGGCATCTTCGGCTTCCTCGCCGGCGCGGCCTACCCCTACTACCGCTTCTTCAACACCACACTGGCTTGGGTGCTGCTGGTCGGGATCGGTATGTGGTTGGCAGCACGCTTCTTCATCGACGCGGCCCGCGGAGGCGGTGCCCGGAACCTCGCTCTTGTCGGTCTCGTGGGGCTACTGGCGATCGTCTACTCCAACTTCACGAAGGGTTTCGATCTCTCCGGTTGGAACAACGCGGGCGGAGGCTGGATCAGCGCGTCCCAGAGGACCCAGATGGATAACCTGCGGGCCGAGCTGGAACGTTCGGGCGATGGCAGACCCGTCGTGTTCGTGGTCGACGACGAGCCGGACCAGGAGTTCCAGATCTGGGGCTTCACCAAGCTCTCCGGTAACACCTCTCGCTACGGGATGCCCACCGATCAGATCGAGAACGCCTACATGTACCTCGGCTCCCTGGACAATCTCTTGCTCGGCGAGCCCACGCTCCGCGGCGAGGAGACCTACGACCGGGTATCCAGAGGCACCCTCGAAGACGCGCGCGAGGGCATCGACGCAAGCGGCAAGGACCCGATCGTCGTCGTGGCACAAGCCTTCAACCCGGCCGGTGCGAACACCGACTACGCCGAGACCGGCAACCCCCCCGTGACGCTCAACACAGAGGTGTGGACCGTCTCCGAGGATGGGACGGTCACGGTGAACACCGAGGGGTCTTCGGAATCATTCATGCCGGGCGGACTGTCTCTGCCGGGGAACGATCCCTCCAGCGGCGGCCCCCTCGACATCGTGTGGGCGCTCCTGGGCCTGGCAGCTCTGTTGATCCCCGGCTATCTCGCCCTTCGATGGGTGTTGCCGGGTGCAGATCTCGCCGAGGGGCTCGGCATGGTTCCGGCCCTGTCGATAACGGTATTGAGCCTGACCGGGACGATCGTGATCGCAGTCACGAGGTCTGCTTTCTCGGCGCCTCTGGTCTGGGCATCGGTCATCCTCGCCGCCGTAGTCATGGCGCTGCTGGGTAGGCGGTCGACGGCGGCGCGAGCGCTGCCCGCGCAACCCTAGTGCCTCCTCGCGTGAGTAGCGGCGTGTCGATTATCTGCGCGAGGGGGCACTAGGGATGTTGGCCTTCTTCGATCGCTTGCCGTCGGCCTCTGAGGGTTGCACCTCGCGCCTGTTGTGGTTCTGCGCGACCCTGTCACTGTTCACCGGGCTAGTCTCGTGGGGAACGCAAACGTTGCAGGGCGGGGTGATCGCGATGTGGGCGTTCGCGGTGGGTGGCGTCCTGGTCGCCCTCGTTCTTCCGTTCCCGTATGCCTTGTCGGCACCGTTGTTCGTCGGCGTCCTCGGGTGGCTGGTGAACATGATGCCGTTCGTCCTGCTGGTGACATGGCTCGCGGTCATCATCCGATGGGCGTGGCTACTGTGGACCGAGAGGCGTCTGCCTCTGGGGGGCCGCTGGATCTGGCTGCCGATCGCGCTGCTCGTGTGGACGGGGGCCGGCATCCTCGTGATCGGCAAACCCGACTTCAAGCACTTCCTGCTGCTCCTGGGTGTGCAGGTCTTGATCTCCGGCTCACTCCTCTTGGTCGTAGATCAACTCAGAGACATCGAGCAGCGAGCGAGGGCCTCGGCCGGCCTCGTCGCGTTCGTCATCGTGTTGTCGGTTGGTGTGCTGCTTCAGTGGGTCGGCGTCCCGATCCAGCCGATGCAGGACGACGAGGTTCGTTACCGCGTCGAGGAGGCGTACGGCGTCGATGCATTCCCCAACAACCTCGGGATGATCAAGTACGCGCGCTCGGTCAAGCCCGGCATCACCGAGCTCGATACGAAGCTCAAGCGAGCCCGCAGCGAGACACCCGAGATACCCCGCTTCGAGATCTTCCGCCCCAAGTTCCAAGCTTTTGAGAACAGCCTGGTGATCCAATTCAATGGGTCGGCCCGGCCTTATGAAGGGGAACTCGCCGAGGTGGGAGTGAGATTGATCTACGACGACGTAGGTGTCGCTCCCGCCAACACCGTTCCGCGTCTGCGCTCGTTCCCGCGGAACGCGCTCACGTATGCCGGGGTTTCGGCGGCGCTGCTGCCTCTCGCGTTCTTCTTGTGGTGGAGCGGAACCGGTCGTCGCCGTTTGCTCGGGCAACTGGGCGTCGCCGCATGCCTGTTCGGCGTGGGTTTCTCTCTCGCGCGCGGTGCGTGGGTTGCGGTTGCACTCGGCATGCTCTACCTGTTGATCGACGGGGCGGTGAACCGCCGTCGCAAGGTCGAGTTCCTAGCCGCCTATCTCGCCGCCGGACTCGTCCTGACCGGGGTGTTCCTCGTGAAGTACGACGTCGATCCTTTGTCGGGCCGAGCGGGCGGAGGTGCTTCCGTTACGACCCGTGACGACCTCTACAGGGACACGTTGAGCTTCCTATCCGGCAAGTACATGATCTTCGGCTACGGGACGGAGCAGCCGCGCACCGAGAGCGGTACCGTCCGAGAGGGTGAAGGGCAGCGTTACGTGCCTCGGGCCGGAACCCATTCGACCTACCTCAACTACCTCTTCCGCCTCGGAGTGCCGGGGTTCGTGATGATCGTGGCGCTTTATCTCGTGGCGGGTCTGCATGCGAGGGCTGCAGCGCGTGAGAAGGAAGGCGACGAGCGGCTGTTCGCCACATGCGTCGCGGCGGGGGTCGTTATCGCCGGAGCGCACGCGGCCATCCTGTCCCTCTACGTCGAGCCCATCTACACTCTGAGCATCTCCGCGATGCTCGGCCTCGCTGTCGCATCGGCCGTCGGTCTTAGGAGATCGGTGTGGCCGTGGCGCAGGACATCCGAGGCAGCGCCGTGAGCGACGAGCAGCAGAAGGGCTCGGCCCCCGGGGAGGGGGCCGAGAAGCTCAGCCGGGAGGCGGCGAAGGACATCGCCGTCGTCGCCAAGGGCGGGGCCATCCAGGTCGTCGGCCAGATCAGCCAGCGCTCGCTGTCGTTCTTCTTCGGCCTGGTCGCTACCCGTTTCCTCGGGTTCGCCGGCTACGGCCTCTACAGGTTGGTGTCTCAGACCGTGGCCAACCTCGCACAGTTGGGGCTGCTCGGTTTCAACTACGCGTCGATGCGGTTCATCTCGAGGGCGCGCGCCCGGGGAGAGCACGGAGAGGTCCGCGGCGCGATGCGGGTCGGTATCACCGCAGTGCTGGTCGCGTCGGCGATCGTCACCGTGATCACGCTGCTCGCGACGGAACCGATCGCCGACTTCTTCACCGAGCGAGACGACAAGCTCGACGAGTTGGCCGAGCTGTTGCGCGTTGCTACCCCTTACATCGCGCTCTACGCCATGATGCAGGTCCTCCGCTACTGCACCCAGGCTTACAAGACGATGGTCCCATCGGTGACGGTAGGCAACATCGTGCAGCCCGCCGTTCGCTTCGTTGTGGGTGTCGGAGTGTTGGTGGCCGGAGCGGATCTGGTGGGGGTCCTGTGGACGCTCAACCTCTCGGTGGCGGTCGCGGTCGTGGTGGCCGTGTGGTGGTTGCGCCGCATGTTGACCGAGGCGGAGCGGTCGGCGAAGCCGAGTTATCCGGTCGGTCCGATGTTCAGGTTCGCCCTGCCCCAGGCCGGCGCCTCGTTGCTCGGCATCCAGACGCTCGGCCTCGGACTGCTCGTCCTCGGCCGCTATCAGCCGGATCTCCAGGTCGGGATCTTCGCGGTGGCCTTGCAGCTGCAGGGGCCGGGCAACGTGTTCCTCGGCGGCATCGTGAACATATGGGCGCCGGTGGTCTCGGATCTTTACGACCGTGGTGAGATCGCTCGTCTCCAGTCGCTGTACCAGACGATCAACCGGTGGATCGCGACGTTCTCGTTCCCGGTCTTCGCGGCCCTGATACTCGAGGGCGATGTGTTTGTCGAGTTGTTCGGGGGCCGCGTGCCGCCGAGCGCCGCAACCGTTGTGGCGATCCTGGCACTCGGCAACATCTTCTATACGGGGACGGGGCCGACCGGTTACGTGATCTCGATGACCGGCCATCCGGGTGTCAACTTCATCAATTCGATCATCGCCGTTGCCCTCTATGTCGTGCTCGGCGCATGGATAGTCCCCACGCATGGAGTGATCGGGATGGCATGGATCGACACCGGCGTGACCGCCTTGATCAACACGGTCCGGGTCGTCCAGGCGAAGCTCCTCGTCGGCGTGCAGCCCTTCGGCCGGACCTTCTACAAGCCGGTGGTGGCGACGCTCGTGGGGGCCGGGGTCCTGCTGCTCTGGAGACTGATCCCCGGCGACAACGTGTGGCTCGATGCCTCCGGCATCATCGCCGGGGCCGCCGCCTACATCGCGGCCCTCAAGATGCTCGGCATCGACGAGGAGGAGCGCCACGTCCTCAACCGCATCAAGAAGCGAGCCCTCAAGCGCCGCTAACCCCGTTTCCCACCTCGAATCGGATCGATATACGAGCTGATTCGAGGTGGAAAACGGGTCCCTATGATGTCCGGCGATGGATATCGATAGGAAGCGGCTCCGCCGGAGCCTTAGGACCAACTTCAACCCCGGCCCCCGGGACTATCTGAACCGAGCGAAGCTCTACGCGCGCCAGGCGATCCACCTGCCCGGATGGCTGAGCGGAGGGAAGCTCGACCGACCGGTGTTCGTCATCGGCGCACCCCGCTCGGGCACCTCGATGCTGTTCGCGATCCTGCGCGAGCACTCGGCCTTCGCTCATTGGCCCGGTGAGGCGCACGAGGTCTGGGAGTACGACTATCACCCGGCGCTGCGCGGTTGGGAGAGCAACGCTCTTACCGCATCCGACATCGAGTCGGAGGCCGCCGACCGGATCCGCCGCTCGTTCTTCCTCGTCACCGGTTCCGGCAAACGCTTGATCGACAAGACCCCCCGTAACGCTCCCAGGGTGAGCTTCATCGACGCGCTGTTCCCCGACTCGCTGTTCATCTACCTCAAGCGCGATGGCCGCGACAACACGAACTCGTTGATCAACGCCTGGCGAACGCCCCGTTACCGCACCTATGCGCTGCCCGAACCTCACGCGATCCCCGGCGTCGACCCGAAGTGGTGGAAGTTCATCCTCTATCCGGGGTGGCAGGAGGACGTGAAGGGCCCGGTCGAGGTGGTGTGCGCGAAGCAGTGGAGGTTCAGCAACGACGCGGCCCTCGATGCCCTTGCGCAGCTTCCATCCGATCGTTGGACCGAGGTCCGTTACGAGGACTTCATCGAGGATCCCGAAGCTCAGACCGGAAGACTCATGGACTTCGTCGGACTGAGTTACGAAGAGGCGGTCCGAGCGAAGGCGA